>JANXYT010000111.1 GCA_025355915.1 Holophagaceae bacterium | reverse complement strand
TGAGGAACTTCACCCGCTCCAGCAGGGGCACGGTGGGGTCTTCGGCCTCCTCCATGACCCGGGCGTTGAACTCCAGCCAACTCAGTTCGCGATTCAGCAATTCCTCGGGACGGGGGATGGGATGGAACACAGGTGCCCTCTGGTTCAGGATTCTACAGACCGGATGTAACAACCTGATGGTACAGGCGATGGGTCGTCCCCCTCAGAGAACTTCCTTTGTTTTCAGGGGATTCTCGGGCAGAATCGATGGTTCGGCCCTCCACGGGGAGGAACCGAACGGTCCGCCCGGACCCACCCCAACGAGAGGGCAGCATTGAGCTGCCAGGTAGGAGGAACCAATGTCTCAAGATGTCCTGGTCGTCCCCAAGCGCGACACGTTCGGCAAGGCTGCGGTGCGCGACCTCAAGAAGAGCGGCATGATCCCCGCCGTGATCTACGGCCTCAACGAGCCGCCCGTCGCCATCGCCATCAGCCCCAAGGCCGTGGCCCGCGTCATCGCCAGCGAGGCTGGCATGAACTCGGTCGTGTTCCTCCAGCGCGAGGGCACCGACATCAAGCGCCACGTCATCATCAAGGCCCTGCAGCGCGATCCCATCACCAGCCGCCTGCGCCATGTGGACTTCATGCGCGTGGACATGACCCACAAGGTGCGCGTGAAGGTGCCCGTTCGCCTCGTCGGGACCGCCATCGGCGTGAAGGCCCAGGGCGGCATCCTCGATTTCTCCCACCGCGAGATCGAGATCGAATGCCTGCCGAGCATCATCCCCGCCCACATCGACGTGGACATCACCAACATGTCCGTGGGTGACAGCATCCGCTTCGAGCAGATCACCCTCATGCCCAACATCATTTTCACCGGCGACGCCCACCAGGTCGTCTGCTCCCTCCACGGCAAGGCCGCTGAGGAAGAACTGGCCGTTGCCGCCCCTGTCGTCGCCGCTGCCGCGGAGCCCGAGGTGGCCAAGAAGGGCAAGAAGGACGAGAAGAAATAGGCCGTCAGCTATCGGCTCTCAGCTTTCAGAAGCGGGCGCCAACGGGCGCCCGCTTTGGTTTTTGCTGACAGCCGATAGCCGACAGCTGATAGCTTCATCCAAACCATGTGGACCCTCGTACCCCTCGGCAACCCCGGCCCTGAATACCAGGACACGCGCCACAACCTTGGCCGGCTGATGCTCCAGCGCTGGATGACGGACCGGACCTTGGCCCCGTCTCCCTCGAAGCAATATCCTTCGGGAGCACTCTACCCGTTGACCGCCGATCTGCAGGCGCTGGTCCCCAGCATCTACATGAACCTCTCCGGTGAGGTCTGCGGCCAGGCCGAGGCTGCTGGCATCTACCCCCGGCGCCTGGTGCTCCTCTACGACGACAAGGATCTGCCCCTGGGTACCGGGCGCTTCCGGCTGGATGGCTCGGACGGCGGCCATAACGGCCTGCGCTCGGTCTTCGAATGTCTGGGCACCTCGGAGCTCGCTCGGCTACGCCTGGGCATCGGCCCCTTCGAACGCCCCTTGGTGGACTTCGTGCTGCAGCCCTGGACCGATCCCGAGTGGGAACGCATCGAGCATCTGGACGCCCCCTTCGCCCGATTCCTGGAAGCGCTGGCGGATTGTACCGAGCTGGGGGGGCTGGCGAACCAGGTGAATCCGGCAGAGTTCTGGGCCCCATCCGCGATGCGTGGGCCGGCGTCCGGCCCAGGGCTTCGGGACACCAGGGTGCCGCCTGAAGGATGACCGCCCCGCGCCCCATCGGGAGGAGCGCGGTGGCTTTGACCGTGCCGGGCATGGCAGGCCTGGCCAGGATCGATGGCCGGGAATCACCCGCAGGCTGCTGGGTTCCGCCTTTCCGTCCAGCCAGCCGCTGCATGAACTCCAGCGGCGCTATCACCAGGTGAGCGGTGCCATTGCGCCGGGCAGTCCACCAGCGCCTACGGCCCGGGGTTCGGGTTGTCCGGCAGCGACGGAATCGCGCGCAGGTATTCGTAGATCGCGGTAAGGTCGAGATCGGTCTTCTTGCCGATCACCGGCCAGGGCATCACCTGCAGGATCTGGCCCGGCGGGTCATTCGGGTTGTGGCCTGTCCGCAGCGTGGTGATGAAGTCCCGCAGCGTCAATCCGGCCGGCTTGCCGGACGCGTCTGGCGTGAGGTTGGCCGATGTGATGAAGGGCCCGAACTTGCGCCCACCCGTCAGGTACTGCAGATAGTTGATCATCTCGGGCTGGCCCAGGAACGGACTGCTGTTCGGCATGTACTCGGGGTGGGTATGGCAGTCGTTGCAACCGCTGGTGTTGACGATGTAGCTGCCTAGGGCCTGTTAACACTATCTAAGCGCTTCAACGATCAGGGCAAAGAGAACGAAGGCCGTAAACATCACATCGAGCTTGTCGAAGCGGGAAAAGACCCTTCGAAATCCCTTGAGCCGTCTAAACACTCGCTCTACCTCGTTGCGCCGTTTGTACAACTGACGGTCGTAATCCCATGGTTCGATCCGTGTGCTGAGCGGTGGCACGACCGGAGTGTAGCCGAGGTTGAGGGCAAGTTGCCGCGTTTCATTGCCCTCGTAAGCCCTGTCCATGAGGAGGTAGGTGGGATGATCTGGAGCGCCGAGCTTGAGCAGCAACTCTCGCCCTTGTGGCCCATCGCCAGCCTGCCCAGGAGACAAGGCGAACTTCACGACCGTTCGAGCATCTGCGGCAACCAGATGAATTTTGGTGGTCCATCCCCCGCGAGATCTTCCAATGGCTTGGGGTCCGTTTTTTTGAGCGCCCCAGTGCCATCCGGATGGACCTTGATGTGGGTGCTGTCGAGTGAGACAACATCAACTTTGATGCGGAGGATCTGAGCGCGCTGCAATTCTGTGAACACTCGGTCCAACACGCCCTTTTTGGCCCACCGGCTCATCCGGGTGTAGATGGTGTGCCAGTTCCCGAATCGGGGAGGCAAACCTCTCCATTTACACCCATGCTCGGCGACATAAAGGATCGCGTTGAGCAGATTCAGGTTCTCCATGCTCACATTGCCTCGTTGAGTAGGAAGGCAATGTGCAATGAGTTGGAATTGAGCTTCTGAGATCTCCATGACCTGAAGCATCGGGCATTGGCCAAGGAATATCAAGTAGTGTTAACAGGCCCTAGGCCGACGAGCGCGCGATTCTTACCTTCCAGATTTAAGTGTACGCCCTGCGGCACGATTTCGAAGCCGCGCTTGATCTGGCTCTGGTCGCGCTCTTTGTCGTCCCGGCCTTCGCCCGAAGCCGAAACGCACCACATGGCAGCGGCTACGAATGCGATCGCCCCCCAAGCGCGTCGGCGTACATTCATGGTTCTGTTCATCTTAGGTCCCTCCCTTAGAGTTTCGATGGTTGGGCACGAAGGATTAGGACATCCAACGCACCTTCGTGGAACATCACGCCGCTGGGTGCCGGTGTATTCCGTGGGTGGAGTTGCGCTTGTTGACCGCCTTCTTTCCCGCAGCGCTGAGGCCGGCCAGGGCGCCCGCCGGGAAGGTCCGCACCACCATGTAGCGGCGCATGCCTGCCTTGGGTACGTGCACGGCGCGGGCTGAGTCTGCGGAACCGTTCTTGGCGGTCTCCCCGGCCACAAGGCTGCAGGGCAGCAAGGCCAAGGCAGAAAGCCGGGCCCATCCGGAGGTTCGCAACGTCATGAACTCCTCCATGGGTGGGCTGGTGTGTTTGTGTGTCTCATCCTCGACAACTCAAGATCGGCCCTTTTGAACTTGAGTCAATGAATCAAAATAAAAATTAAATGCCTGTTTTATACCAGTGATGGAACCACCGCTCGGGCCATCGATCATGAAGCTCGGGCAGGTCGTGGTGGATAGGTGAACCGTATATGTTCGAAAGCAGGGGGCTGATCACTCCGCCTTGCGCCGAGCCGGAGTCAGGATGCGTGATCGGCCCTATCTCCCACACGCCCGCATTCAGCCGCTTCCCGATCAAGCGCGTGATCACACCGTCACGGATCCATGTGGCTAGGATCTCCCGGAGGTGGGCAGGGTCCAGGCTGTCGAAAAACTTCCTAATGTCCGCGTCCAACACCCATCCGCCGCCCACCACTTGTTTCCGCAACCGGGCATGCGGGGCCAGCACCCCCAAGTCAGGCACCAAGTGCATCCTCGGCGGCGGGGCCGGAACCCGCGCCACCAACTCCCGGCCCGAAAAGAAAATCACGCGTGTCCCATCGGGCCACCATTCGCCGGGACTGGCGGATAGGACGGAATCGCGAAGCGATTGCCGCCCGGAGGGTGATGGCACAGAATGTGTCCGAATCAGGGGGGGTTTTCAGTACGAAGGCGTACTTGCCGTCCATGGTTTCGTGACCCTAGATCCCCGCCAAC
>JANXYT010000098.1 GCA_025355915.1 Holophagaceae bacterium | reverse complement strand
GACGAACAGCCAAATCGGCTTCGTGAACGAAGCAGCCAAGCCCACGAACCGCCTGTTCATGTCCGAGGTGAGCCTGAAGCTGGAAAACCTGAGCAATCAAGCCCATCAAGGAAGATCCAGCTTCCAGGCGCGGGGGACTTTCATGGGCAGTGGCACCACCGTGGTCTCAGGCGGATTCCGGTCCACCGCCAGTCCGGCGGATTTTGATGTACACCTCAAATTGGATGACGCCAAGCTGCCGGTCATGAACCGCTTCTTGAGTGCCTATGCGGGGGTGGATGTGGCGGAGGGTCTGTTCTCGGTCTACACCGAACTCACCGTGAAAAACGGTCGGGTGGAAGGCTACATCAAGCCTCTCATCAAGAACCTGAAGATTTATGATCGGCAGAAGGATAAGGAAAAAGCCTTTGGGCAGCGTGTGAAATTGCACGTGTATCAATTCTTTGCGACCCTTTTCAAGAATCGCTCCTCCCGGGCGGTGGCCACCGTGGTTCGCATCTCTGGTTCCACCAGCGATCCCAAGGCCAGCGAGTGGGAAGCTATCCGCAAACTCATCGGAAATGGGCTCGCCCGCGCCATCCTTCCGGGTTTTTTGGAGAAGCCGCAGGCCGATTCTCTTCCCAAGACTGTGGACCCATCCAAGGCTGTGGATCCTCCCAAGGCTACCGACCCATCCAAGGCTGTGGATCCACCCAAACCAGCCGTTCACCCCAAGCCCGTTTCCCCCTCGTAGGTCTGGTCTAGGACCGTCGCCATGAAATGGGCCAGGTCCACGCTCGCGGGCTCAAGGTCGCTTCCCCTTCGGAGGTGTTCATAGGCTTCGGCCTCCGCCGGGCTGACGATCCGTAGAAGGGCCTCTCCACCCTCCATGTAGAGCAGGGCCTGGCAGGGGTGTTCCGGGAGCACGCACGCCAAGTGCTCCAGGTCGGTGAGGCCCGATTGCAGCTGCTCCAGCAGTGCTAGTGGGTCGTGCCGGAAAGTGGCCAGGCAGGTTTGGGTGCGCAGCCATGCCTGAGGGATTTCCAAGGTGCCCTGAGGATTTGGCGCGATCGCTTCCATCAAGGCCCCGGAATGGCCGAAGTAGGTCACGATATCCGCGGCCACGGCAGCCGCCTTCCCCTCCTGGAAGCAGGAGGTGAGGAAGCCCACCTGGAGGGCCGTGGTATCGGGATCGGCGTGCGCATCCAGGTAGTCGGCGAAGCGCCCGAACAGTTCCGAGGGCGACAGGGCGAGCGCATCCAGAAGCAGGGCAAACCAGGGCACGGCCTTCCCCTGGTTGTACATCCGATCGCAGGCCTGGGCCATCCGGCCTGCCGCGCGCATATCCGCTTCGCTGAAGCCAGGCGAGGCGATCACGGTATAGGGAATGTCCTTCAGGTGCTGAAGGCCGAAATCCGGCGCGGTGTCATGGAGCCGCGTTCCGGGCAGCACCGACAGGGGGAAGATGTCCAGGTGATTGGGGGCGAGGCTGAGCGCGAAATCAAGGCTGGCGTGGAAGCCCTCCAGCGTGTCGCCCGGCAAGCCATAGATCAGATCGAAGCCATAGGTGGCACCAGCCTCGTGCAGGAGGAGCACCTTGGCCTCGAAGTCCTCCCGATCGATGCTCCGGCTGATCTTCCGCAGCACCGCATCGTCGGCGCTCTGCAAGCCAATCTGCAGGGAACACCTGATGGCAGCGAAGAGCTGGGCCAGCTCAGGATCGATGAACTCGCTGCGGATCTCGAAGGAGAAGTGGATGGCTGGCGCCTGGGCGGCGATCAGCCGCAGGATCGCCTTCGCCTGGCGCTTGTCGAAGTTGAAGGTGGGATCCAGCACAAAGACCTGGCTGACTCCGCAGGCCTCGAAGAGCAGCAGCTCTGCCTTCACGCGGTCCATGGGAACGCGCCGGATGCCCTCGGTTCCTCGGGATTCGAAGCAGAAATCGCAGCGGAAGGGGCAACCCCTGGACAGTTCCCAGAGCATGCCCGGGTACGCGGCAGGGTCCAGGCTCCCATCCAGGTAGGGCGAAGGCAGGGTTGCCAGATCCTTCACAGGAGACGGGTGGATGGTTCGCCGAACTTCGGCCGCCGAGTCGCCACGCAGCAGCCCGCCCAGAACCTCCACGATGAGTTCCTCGCCTTCGCCCGGTAACACGAAATCCAGCCAGCCCTCGCTCAGCATGCCCGCTGGATCCGCAGTGGCTTCGGGGCCCCCGGCGAAAAGCAGGAGGGAGGGTTTTCTGAGCCTCAGGATCTGTGCGACCTCCCGATTCCGCGCACGGTTCCAGACATAGATCGATAACCCCACCCAGTCCGGCTCCGCGGCCAGGATCTGCGCGGCGCAGGCTTCGGCGGACTGGTGCAGGAAGAGATCCAGGATGCGCGTGTGAACGGCCTCCGGAAAGGCCCGCCTGACCACCGAGGCCAGCATGGCCGGGCCCAGCGGCACCGCGCGCGCCGAGGCTTCAATGTGAATGGCGACCAGTACCAGCTTCATGCGCGTATCCCGTACGATCATACGCGGGCCCTTCTCGCTAGGCTTGGGGAAGGGCCCGGACTTATCCGAGCCCAAACACTTCCGGATCGTCATGACCAACCGTTTTCATCCAGGTCAGCGTTGGATCAGTGCGGGCGAGCCCGAACTGGGGCTCGGCGAAGTCCGCCGGGTCAGCGCCAGAACGGTCACGCTGTCGTTCAGAGCCACCGAGGAGACCCGTGACTACGCGCTGGAGAGCGCACCCCTCCAGCGCGTGGCGTTCCGGGCGGGCGACATCATCAAGCGCGTGGATGAGATGGCTTTGACCGTGGACTCGGTGATCGAGCGGGAGGCGCTGCTCTACTACGTTTGCGGCCAGCTGGAACTGTGCGAAACCGAGTTGAGCAGCACCCTCAGCTTCAGCGGCCCGCGGGAACGGTTTTTCGCGGGCCGGTTCGATCCACCGAATGTCTTCGACCTCCGCCTAGCCGCCCTGAAGCATCAGCATCGCCGCCGCAAATCAGAGGTCTGCGGCTTTCTGGGCGGCCGGATCGAGCTCCTTCCGCATCAGCTCAGCATCGCGTCGGACGTGACGGGGCGACTCCTGCCACGGGTCCTTCTGGCCGACGAGGTGGGCCTGGGCAAGACCATCGAAGCCTGTCTCATCCTGCACCGGCTGCTGCTCACGGGCCGCGCCAAGCGGGTGCTGATCCTGGTACCGGAATCCCTGGTCCACCAATGGTTCCTGGAATTGCTGCGCCGCTTCAACCTCTGGTTCCACATCTTCGACGAAGCGCGCTGCCAGGCCATCGAGAAGGCCGACCCCGGCTCCAATCCATTCCTGGACCATCAACTGCTGCTCTGCGACCTCAATCTGTTCACCAGTCAGACCCACCGGCTTCAACAGGCCCTGGACGCCGGGTGGGACCTGCTCGTCGTCGACGAGGCCCATCACCTGGGGTGGTCGCCAGAGACTGTCAGTCCTGCCTACACCGTGGTGGAGACCCTGGGTCACCAGGCCCCTGGTCTGCTGTTGCTCACGGCGACCCCGGAGCAGCTGGGCATGGCCAGCCATTTTGCCCGCCTTCGGTTGCTGGATCCGGACCGGTTCTACGATCTCGACGCCTTCATCCGGGAGGCGGAAGGGTATCGGGATATCGCACGTCTGGCGGAAAAACTGATGGCAGCCCATTCGCTTGCCGCGAATGAGGTAGAAAAGCTGGGCCGGATCCTGGGGGAAACCGAATCGGATGTGCTTGCAAAGCTCTCGCGCATCGCCGATGGTGACGAGGAGATTCGAAAGCATTGGATCGACGCGCTCCTGGACCAGCACGGCACGGGCCGCGTGATGTTCCGGAACACCCGCGCCACGATCGCCGGGTTCCCCAAGCGCGCGGCGCACCTCCATCCCCTGGAGGTCCCTTCAACGGATTCAGGACGGTTGAAGGCCCTGGCCAGGGAATGGGCGGCCGATACGGACCCGGGCACGGAAACGACCTTCCATCCGAACTTTGCGCATGACCCCCGGATCGATTGGCTCGCCTCGTTCCTGCGAACCCTGGGCCAGGAAAAGGTGCTACTCATCTGCCATACCCGGCGCAAGGCCGAGGCCATCGAGACGGCTCTGAAGCAGCGCATCACGATCAAGATGGCGGTGTTCCACGAAGGCCTGACCCTGATCCAGCGGGACCGCGGCGCAGCCTGGTTTGCGGATGCAAAGGGGGCACGCCTGCTCATCTGCTCCGAGATCGGCAGCGAAGGCCGCAACTTCCAGTTCGCCCATCATCTGGTCCTGTTCGATCTGCCCCTGGATCCGGCCCTGCTGGAGCAGCGCATGGGGCGGCTCGATCGCATCGGTCAATCCGCCCCGATCCAGGTCCACGTCCCCTTCATCCTCGGCAGCCACCAGGAAGTGCTGGCGCGCTGGTACCAGGAGGGTCTGAATGCGTTCGAGGAAAACCTGCCGGGCGGCCGCGAGCTGCAGGAACAATTCGATCCTCGGCACCGTCAGCTGGCCTTGCGCGTTTACGAACATCCAGACACCTTCCAATCCGAATTGGCACAGTTGATCAAAGCCACCCGGGAGGCCCGGAAGGAAGTGGCCCTGCGGCTAGAGCAGGGCCGAGACCGGCTGCTGGAATGGAATTCCTTTCACCCGCAGGTAGCAGCTCGCCTCATCGGGGACATCAACCGCCAGGACGAGCACCGCGCCCTAGACGATTTCCTGCTATCGATCCTCGATCTCTACTTCATCGAGGTCGAAGAACTGGCGCCCCGCACGTACCAGCTGGGTTCGGCCGGGGTGCTGGTGGACGCCTTTCCCGGGCTGTCCTCCGAGGGCCTCACGATCACCTTTGACCGTCAGCGTGCCCTGGCCCGGGAGGAATTGCAGTTTCTCACCTGGGATCATCCCCTGGTCACCGGGGCGCTGGACCTGTTGTTGGCTTCGGAGCAAGGGAACAGCAGCTTCGCCCGGTGGCCGGACCCCAAAGCCTCCGGGCTGTACCTGGAAGCGCTCTACATGCTGGAATGCATCGCGCCTCCGCAGTTCCACCTGGACCGGTTCCTGCCGCCCACGCCCATCCGGGTGATGGTGGATCACCGGGGCCGGGATGTGGGGGCCGCCCTCCCTCATCAGGCCCTCAGCCGTCTTCTGAAACATGGCGAAGGCCATGCGCTGCTGGAGCGGCCAGACATCCGAGAGGCCCTGCTGCCCGGCCTGATCGAACAGGTCAGGGCCCTGGCGGACCGCCAGGTGGGCGGATTCGTTATGCAAGCCCGCCAGGACCTGAAGGCCCAGCTGGAACAGGAGACGGCTCGGCTTCGGGACCTCCAGAAGGTGAACCGGAGCGTCCGCGACGAAGAGATCGCGTTGCTGGTTGACCAACAGAGCGCCCTGGACCGGCACATCAGCGGAGCCCGGCTGCGCCTGGACGCCCTGCGCCTAATCCATCGCGGATCCCTCCGGCACTGACATCGTCGAAAGCGAGCCGTCAGGGCTGTGAGAAACTGTCCCCATGCAGCCGCGCCGTTCATCCGATGACCGTGACCTGCCCCACAAGGATGGGGATGAGGGCGCAGAACCAGGCCAAGTGGTCCACCTGAAGGTCATGGCGGTGAACAAAGCCGGTGCCTTCCTGGCCTGCGGCTTACCCCAGGACCTCTTTCTGCCCTGGAAGGAGGTCAAGCACGACCAGCGGCACCTGATGAAGGAAGGCCGCAAG
>JANXYT010000095.1 GCA_025355915.1 Holophagaceae bacterium | reverse complement strand
AAATCCTTCATGGCGCTGACGATCTTGGAAACCCTCGCCACCCCTTCCAGGGTTTGCTGAATGGCCTTCGGGATTTCCTCCTCCAGGTAGTCCACGTCCCCGGACTTCAGAGCCTCCAGGGCTTTACCGGCCTCGTCGGCGGGGGCGGCGGAGCCCTCCTGGATACGCCCCAGGTGGCCTTCGAGGGTCCTGATCAGGGCCATGGCCTGGGCGAAGACATCCCGCAGGAAGGTGGTGTTGTCGCCGATGTACTGGGTGGGGGTGTTGATCTCATGAGCGATGCCAGCGGCCAGCTGACCGATGGCCTCGAGTTTCTGGCCATGGCGGACCTGGATCTCCGCGTGTTCCCGTTCCCGCTCCAGCTGCTTGCGCAGCGAAATATCCCGGGCGATCAGCAGGACGGAAACCTCGGGCCCGTTGGGATCTTCCACGGCGGAAATCTGGCCTTCCATCTCCGTCCAGGCACCTTGGGCATCGGAGATGCGGTACTCGAACACCTGGGTGAGGCCGGCCTTGGCACCCTTCTTGAGCGCGGCCAGGAATCCCTCCCGGTCAGCCTCATGCACCAGGCTGGCCATGTTCTGCTCCGCGATCCAGGGCCCCGGCTTGCCCAGAAAGCGTTGCAGCGCGGGGTTGTGATAGATCATCCGGCCCCCGGCATCCAGGAGGCAGATGAAATCCATGGCGTTGTCGGTGGTGGCCTTGAAGAGCCGTTCAGAGCGGCGCATCCGCCGTTCCATCAAGGTGCGCTGCGTGATGTCGCGGATGTGGATGACCGCGCTCAGACCATCTCCGATGGACCTTGCCACCGCCGTGCAACCGTAATCGTGGGGGCCGTCTTCCTCCTGGAAGGGGAAGTCCAGGGTGAGCCGCGGAACCCGCCCCTCCAGGACACTGGTGAGCCCCATGGCCACGATGGACAGGCTGCCGTTCGCCGAGCGAGCCAGGTCGTGGCAGGTGTCCTGGTAGGAGGAGCCCAGAGTCTGGTGGGCGAGGAATGGGTTCTGCCCGGTGAAGGACTTCCAGGCTTCGGTGACCCCCACGATCCGCCCCGCACTGTTCACGACGGCGGAACACGCATCCAGGCTGTCGGCGAGGGCCAGGAGCGCGGCGGAGCCAGGCCCCGGCTCCGGCTGGTCCAGCAGATGGAGGGTCATGGGAGAACCTCCGCCTGGGCGCTGGCCACCAGGGGCAGGTGCAGGATGAACGTGGTTCCCTGTCCCACCTCGGATTGCACCTCGATGCGGCCCTGGTGCTTCTCCACGATCACGGAATGAACGATGGACAACCCCTGGCCCGACCCCTTGCCCACGGGTTTGGTGGTGTAGAACGGTTCGAACATGCGGGCCTGGACAGTTTCGGGGATGCCGGTGCCGTCATCGGAAACGGAGATCTCCACCTCATCCTGCTTGGCCCGGGTCTTCACCGTGATCCGTCCGAGCAGGCCAGAATCCCGCCCCTTGACGGCTTCGATGGCGTGGGCGGCGTTGACGAGGAGGTTGAGGATTACCTGGTTGAACTCGCTCGGAAAGCAGGGGACGGGGGGCAGGTCGGGATCGAAGTCGGTCACCAGGGTCGCCGCATACTTCCATTCATTGCGCGACACGGTGATGGTGCTTTCGATGGCCTGATGGAGGTCGGTCAGTGTCTTGGCTTCCCCACCGGGATGCGAGAAATCCTTCATCGCCTTGACGATCTTCGAGATGCGGCCCACCCCATCAAGGCTCTGCTGGATCGCCTTGGGGATCTCGGTGCCGAGGTAGTCCAGATCGGTCCCCGCCAGGTCGTCCAGGGCTTTCTTCGCCGCGGCGCCCGCCTCGCCGCCCAGGGTTCGGATCTCCGTGAGGTGGGCCATGAGGCGGCCCATCAAGGAGAACGTTTCATCGAAGGAATCGCGCAGGAAGGTGGCGTTGTCCCCGATGTACTGCGTGGGGGTGTTGATTTCGTGGGCGATGCCCGCCGCCAGCTGGCCGATGGCTTCCAGCTTCTGGGCCTGCCGCAACTGCACCTCCATGGCGATCCGGTGGTGCTCGGCCTCCCTGCGCTCGGTGACATTCCGGGCCACCACCAGGGCCCGGACGTTGCTTGAGTCCGAATCGGGAATGATCGCCGCGGTGCT
>JANXYT010000073.1 GCA_025355915.1 Holophagaceae bacterium | reverse complement strand
CCAGGTGGGCCGCTTCGATGTGCCTTTCGGCAACGACTGGCAGTTCTTCGCCAGCAAGGACAGCACCTCCATCAGCCGACCCCTCACCACGGACCAGATCATGGATGGCGGCTACAACGATGCCGGAATCCGCATTCTTGGGAACAACGGCACCTTGAATTTCAACACCTTCTTGCTGCGAGGCTTCAGCCGAGGTCAGCTGATCGGCAGTCGGGTCGGGCTCACTCCCTTTGGGAACCCATTCTCCCTCAAGGGACTCCGCGAACCCCAAGCTGCCGAGTTCGGTCTGAGCTACTTTTTCGACATCAACCGGGGCGGCCGCAAAGCTGGCTGGGGCTCGGCACTGGATGCTGAACTCCGTCTGAACGCCTGGACCCTCCGCGGCGAGTACCTCACCCGGATTCAGGAACCCACCGAAACCCAGAACCGCAGCACCCGACGTGGCTGGCACCTGACCCAGGAATATGCCCTGGGTGGAACCCTGCCGACCCTGTTCGTGCGCTACGAACGGGCCGCCCTTCCTCCCGGAGAAGCCCTGGCTCCAGGGCTGCTTGACGAGACCACGGCCCGCACCGCCCTGGGCCTGTCGGTGACTCAGTGGGGGATTCTCCAGTTCAAATTGGAAGGGCAGCGCTTCCTTCAGGCAGGCTCGGCCATCCGCGAAGCCCCTGGGTATTCCCAAACCCGCTGGTATGCACAGATCGTGTTGGTGCTCTGATGGCCGGAACCCGCCCAACTGCCTTTCTGCGCTGGCTCCTCCCCGGCCTCCTCCTTTTGGGAATCGCCCTGCTGGCCCTCACCAACGATCCCGGCCCACCCTGCATCCCCGCTTCAGACGCAGCGTGCGCCTCCTGTCACGCGAAGGATTTATCCGTGCGGTTTCCCGCCCACAAGGGGCGTCCATGCACACCCTACTGTCTGACCTGCCACTTTAAAGATTCCAAGGACCAGCACCACTCGGTGGGTTCTCCGCTCCGCAAGAAGCCCGCGGACGCCCGCCTTCTCACCGAAGGGGACCGCACAGGCTGCAAGACCTGCCACGACCTGTCGACGCAGCGCTACGACCAGGTGCGCTGGCGCTCCGAAAGCCTGTTCGACCGCATGTTCCGATCCCAGGCCCGCTACAAGACCTACCTGCTCGTCTACCGCAATGATCGGGGCCAGTTGTGCCTCACGTGCCACTGAGGAACGCCATGACACGATCCAAGCAGCGCCGCATTGTCCTCATCGACCATCGTTTTCAGCTCCGGCTGGCGGGTCTTTTCATCCTCGTCCAGGTGGTCCTCACCGGTATCTTCGCGTTCGGGCTCTACATCTTCCTGGAGAGTGAAGTGCAGGCAGGACTCGCATCCGCCCGGGCGATGTACCACACCGTGGGCCAAATGCTCAGGCCCATCGTCCTGGTGCTGTCCGCCTTCAATCTGGCCATATCCTCCATCTGCGTCCTCGTGTTCGTGACCTTGCTGAGCCACAAAATCGCGGGGCCTCTTTATCGCTTCAAGACTGTGCTCGATGAACTGGCGGCCCGACGAATTCCAGAGCACACCAAGATCCGGCCTGGGGACCAGCTCCACGACATGTCCGTGTCATTCACCCATGCCGTGGATAACCTCGAGGCGGATCTGAACACCCTCAAGGACGCTGCTGAAGCTCTGCGCGCCGCCCACGGAGCCAAGGACATTCATGCGGCGGAGCCTGCGATCGCAACCGTGGAACGAGTGATGGAGACATGGTCCCGCCGGAAGGGGCGTTGACACCCAGTCATAGAAGATCTCCCCGAGGATCCAACCTGCACTCTTGATAGGCCTGATGACCCGCACACCGCTTCAGAAAGGATGCTCCAATGACCTTCACCAAAGCCCTCCTCATAACTCTGCCGATCACGCTGCTGACAGCCGGTCAGCCAGAGGATCCTCTGAAAACCCTCGGCCGTTTCAAAGGCACCGCGCCCCTCTCCGTGAAGGTGCGTCTGCAGCGGTGGGAGGAAGTGACTCACCGGGGAAAGGCCATCATCACCCAGGGAAATCTTTCGCTGGACGTGACCCAAAATGCCGATGGGCTTCAAACCTATTTGGAAAAACAGTATGTCGAGCTGGCGGCCAAAGAGAGCCTGAATGCCGGCCCTGAGTCTGGTTCTGAGATGCCCATCCGTTCGCTGCTAAAGGATCTCGACTACGGACGCATCCACCATCTCTTGGACCAAGAGGAGGTGATCAAGGGGCTGATCACGACCGCCACATTCACTGCCGAAAGGACCGAAACCTGGGAAGGCCAGGCGGTCAGGATCCTGGAATACACCTTCAAGCCCCACCTCAGCCCCGAAGAATCCTACCGGCTGAATCGAAGCGAAGGACACCTATTCCTTCGAACCAACGCCGAGGGCTTGCCCTTGGAAAGTGAGATCCAGGTGTCCTTCGAAGGAAGGACCAGCCGCATGTTTGGCCGGTTCCTCGGAACCAAGCGGACGGAAACCCGCTACTGGGTGGTCAAGGACCACTTGGCTGTTTCGGAGCGCAAGGTGGAGGAGTTCCTTTCCCGAGAAGATGGCTCGAATGTCACCAAGACCCGGCGGGTGTTTTCGGTGGTTCCCAACGAATGGAGATGAGCGTCTCGCGTTGAATCTCCGCGGTGGGAAGTGGCAATCCGCCACGGGTCGCTCTGTGGTCGCAGTAAAGTTCCACACAGATTTTTTTCAACCTTTTCCAATCACTACAAATGAAAGTTTTACAAAACGGTATAGTACCTGCTCTTCCTTGTCTGACACCCCCGCGGCCGAGGTCGCTCAACATGAAACGAGGTCCCATGACACCTACTCCGAAGCTGCTGGGGGCGCTCTCCCTCGCTCTGCTTTCCACGGCCTGTGTGACGGAGCGTGTGGTCTACCGAGACGTGGGTCCCAGGCCTTACATGCCTCCGCCACCGCCTGCCTACCAGCCTCCGCCACCCCAAGCTGTCGTCAGCCTCTATGTCGAGCCCCCCATAGGCCAGCCTGCTGCCATTGGCTGCCCTTGGGCGCCGCCCCCCATGCTGGTGGAAGCTCCACCGCCACCGCCCTTTGAAGGCGCGATCTGGACCGGAGGCTACTGGGTGTGGCACGACACGTGGGTCTGGGCCCATGGCCGATGGGCGGCCCCGCCGCGCGCGGAATACCGATGGCATCCGCCCTACTACGAGAACCGTGATGGCATGGTTGTTTTCATCACCGGCCACTGGGGCGCACCTGGCGTCATCTTCGTCCCGCCACCGCCGAGCATCCGGATCACCCTTGAGGTGGGAGGCCCAGGCGTCATTCCCGGCCCGCGCCCCCTGGGTCCTCCGGGCGTCTTCGTGCCGCCTCCGCCAGGTTCACGCGTGGGCATCATCGTGCCAGCTCCCATCGGCACGGCGCCATCCGTGGTCACCAGCGCGCCGCCCGTAATCAACGTAGGGATGCGCATCACCAACAACGTGAACAGCGGGAACACCAAGAACACGACCAACATCAACAACAACCGCACCACCATCGTAAACAACGTCACCAACGTGACGAACGTGACCATCGTGGCACCGCCCAGCGCCACAGCCTCAGGACATGCCGTGAACACATCGGTGCCTGCCCAAGCGCATCTCGCCGCCGCCATGCCCGCCGTGGTCCGGACACCCGCCCCCATGCCCAGCTCCGCGAAGGCGGTGCCTGCCTTCACGCATGGACAAGCTCCTGTGGCGTTGCCTCCGCCCCAACCCGTACGCCCTGCGCCCACGCCTGTGACCCCGCCTCGCGTCGCGCCAGCGGCTCCGACGCAGCCCCGGCCAGCCCCGCCCGCTTCATCACCACAGGTGGCACCCTCCCGCGCGTCATCACCTGTGGCTCCACCCCTAACCACCACAGCATCGGCCCCCATCGCGCCACGCCCCAATCCGGAGGCCCGCCCAGTCCAGAGTTCCGCACCGGATCGCCGGAATCCACCGCTTGCACGGGATGACGAAAGACCCCGCCGCCCCGCGGAACCCGCTGAGGCCCGTCCCTCGCGGCCCTCCGCCCCAGCGGCCAAGGCCCCTGAAAGGGCCAAGCCCCGCGAAGAGAACACCCAGCTGAAGAAGGACAACAAGGAAGTCAAGAAGACCCACGAACGTGAACGTGACTGAAGTCGCCATCCCGGGGAATTCACCCCGCATCCAACAGGAGAAACCATGAACCGACATACCCTGAACGCAGCCCTGGCTTGCCTGGTGCTGGCCGTGGCCCCCGCGCCTGCGCGCGCCGACCAGCCTGGCCACCACCCGGCCTACCTCCACGCCCTCACGGACCTTCGTCATGCCCGCGCCCACCTGGAGCGCCGGGGCGGTGATGCTGAAGTGAAGTGGGATGAGCACACCGCCATCAAGGAGATCGATGCGGCCATCCGTGAGATCAAGGAAGCCTCCATTGACGATGGAAAGAACCTTCAGGATCATCCGCCTGTGGATCTGAAGGCCGACTACAAGGGCCGCCTCCATCGCGCCCTGGAACTTCTGCACAAGGCCGAGAAGGACTGCCACGAAGAAGAAGACAACAACTTCGCCCGCGGCCTCCAGAAACGTGCCATCCAGCACATCAAGGAAGCCATCCGCTTCACCGAGGAAGGCATCGCCAACGCACACCGCTAGGAAGTCAGGACGACCCCATCCGGGCCAGCATCGTGCTGGCCCGGATGCGCGAATCCCCTCTTTTGAAGGCGGGGCATCAACCCCCGCGCACCGTTCGGGTTCTATGCATGACAGGAGATCCCATGATCGGCTGGAGAGAGATCGCTACCCGCACGAAACGGATTCTGCGGCCTGGCTTCCACCTGCTGGCGGCGCTCGGGTGTCTGTTCTCCAGCCATGTTTTGGCCGCGAAGGGAGGAACGGGCCTGACGCCGGAAGATGTGCGTTGGCTGAGCCGCATCACCTACGGCCTGGATGGCGCCACAGTGGAACGCTACCGCACCCTGGGCCGAAAGCGCTTCCTAGAGGAACAGCTGCACCCGGCGGGCCTCGCGCCATCTGAAGACGTCCAGGGAGCCATCGCGGCACTGGGCATTTCGCAGCGCCCTCTCGCTCAGATTTTGGCAGACCTGGAGACTGAGAACCGGCGCATCCAGACCCTGCCAGATGAGGAGGCGCGCCAGCAGGCCCGCCAAGCCCACAACCAGACGGCAAACCAGAACGCCAAC
>JANXYT010000472.1 GCA_025355915.1 Holophagaceae bacterium | reverse complement strand
GGCACCTCCAGCGGGAGGACTTCCGCTTAGCGGCTGAAGGCGTCCTCCGCTGCTTTGGACCCTGGATGCAGCGAGCGCCAAGGGCCTTCCTGGGGCTGCTGGGCGTGCTCGATCTGGCCCTGAGGGAGCCGCTGGACGTGGCCCTCTCGGGAGCTCCGGCTGATCCCCGGGTAATCGAGATGCTCCGCGAAGTGAATCGGCGCTTCCTGCCGGGGCGGGTGCTGTCCGTATCTGCGGATCAGCTGCTGCCGCTGCATGAAGGGCGCGCCCCGGTGGGCGAGCGGGTGCTGGCCTTCGTCTGCCGAGGACGCACATGTGCCGCGCCGGTGGCCAGCGCCAGCGAACTGGCAGGGCTGCTCCAGGGTGGTCCAGCCTCGATGTGATCCGGTCATTCCCAGGGCAAGGCTACACTGGGTCGTACGCTGGCCTCGGTGGTCCCAGAACCTGGAGAGTGCTGGATCCGTTCGGGGCGCCAGACGAAAAGGGGGCAGCCATGAAGACCTTCGGGTTCAAGATCGATCCATTGACCGGTGAGGACTATTACGAGGTGTACCTGAGGGGGCGCCAGCTCCTGAACGATCCGCACCTCAACAAGGCTTCGGCCTTCACCAAGGAGGAGCGCCTGAGCCTGGGGCTGGATGGCCTGGTACGTTCAGGCATTTTCTCCATCGAATCCCAGGTAGAACGTGCCTACGCGGCCTACCAGCGCAAGCCCGATGATCTGGAGCGCTACATCTATCTCATCGGGCTTCAGGACCGGAGTGAGCCGCTCTTCTACAGCCTTCTGGTGGAACACCTCGAGGAGATGGTCCCCATCGTCTACACGCCGACCGTGGGGCAGGCCTGTATGCAGATGAGCCATATCCAGCGGCGCTACCGCGGCCTTTACGTCACGCCAGAGAACATCGGGAATATCGACCAGATGTTCAAGGGGATCTCCCTTCCGCAGGTGAACCTGATCGTGGTGACGGATGGTGAGCGCATCCTCGGCCTCGGCGACTTGGGCTCTGACGGCATGGGCATTCCCGTCGGCAAGGTGAGCCTCTATGTGGCCGCGGGTGGGGTGCACCCTGCTGTGTGTCTTCCGGTTTGTCTTGATGTAGGCACGAACAACACGAGGCTAATGGATGACCCGCTCTACCTCGGCTACCGACACCCCCGTCTCCGCGGGGAGGAGTACGAGGACTTGGTGGAGAAGTTCATCCTCGGCGTGAAGCGCAACTTCCCTGATGCGCTGTTGCAGTGGGAGGATTTCGCCAAACAGACGGCCTTCAAGAACCTCGATCGGTATCGCGAGCGCATCCTCTCCTTCAACGACGATATCCAGGGCACGGGAGCCACCACTCTGGCCGCCCTGATGACCGCCATGCGCATCAAGAAGAGCCGCTTCCAGGACGAGCGCTACGTGATCGTGGGCATGGGCCAGGCTGGCACGGGCATCGCCATGAACATCCGCGCCGCCCTGAAAGCAGAGGGTCTTTCCAGCGAGGAGGCGCGGAAGTGCATCTTTGCCGTGGATATGCAGGGCCTCCTAGTCGAGGGCGATCCCCTGTTGGAGGGGCCCCAGGAGCCTTTGGCCCAACGCCGGGCGGCGGTGGATGGCTGGAAGCTGGATGATCCTTCGCGCATCGGTCTCGAGGATGTTATCCGCAACGCCCATCCCACCGTTCTCATTGGTGTCACGGCCCAGGCAGGTCTCTTCAGTGAGGCCATCCTGGCGGAGACCGCGAAGCATTCGGCCCGTCCCATCGTGCTGGCGCTTTCGAACCCCACCCATAGATGTGAGTGCACTCCCGAGGCGGTCTGGAAGGCCACGGGTGGAAGGGGTTTGGTCGCCACGGGCAGCCCGTTTCCACCCATGGATTGGAATGGGCGCACCCTTCGGGCCTCGCAGTGCAACAACATGTACATCTTTCCCGGCCTTGGGCTCGGTGCCCTGGTCTGCAAGGCTTCCCGGGTGACCGACGCCATGTTCCTCGCGGGGAGCAAGGCCATCAGCGCCTTCGTGACGCCGGAGCAAGAGGCCATGGGGCTGCTGTTGCCGGAGATGAAGGACATCCGTCAGGTTTCAGCCGCGGTGGCCACGGCCGTGGGCATCGAGGCCCGCGACGCTGGCCTGGGGCGGCTGCTGGATGACGACCAGCTCGGGGCCGTCGTCACCAGGGCCCAGTGGGTACCGACCTACGCATCCTACCGGCCTGGAACGATTCGCCAAGAGGACTAATTCGCCCCTTTTTCTCCTTGAGGGAGGCGGGGCCCGGCCTACTTTGTGGGGTTGGGAAGAGCTTCTCTTTCCTCCCGCGGGGCGGCCATTCCACCAGCCCCTTCCGGCCCAGGCACCACGAGGCCGAGACTTCCGGGCACCCTTCGGGGTGCCCCTTCTTTTGTCCGGGGGTTCCGCGCTGCGCACACACCCCCGGGACCCCCGCGTCCTGGCCCGGCAGAGCCGTGCCAGGACTGGTTTGTCCGGGGGTTCTCCTGGCAACGCATGCGTTGCCAGGGTCTAAGGTCGCGCTGCGCGCACACCCCCGGGGACCCCCGCGTCCTGGCCCGGCAGAGCC
>JANXYT010000461.1 GCA_025355915.1 Holophagaceae bacterium | reverse complement strand
TCCATTTGGCTTCCTGGACTTTGAAAACACGCCCTAGCCCTTGGACGCCCATTACTCTGCCTTCTGGTTACCAATCCTCCTACTCCGACAGGAGCCTTCGGGAATCCACCCGCTACCTGTATCGGGCGGCCAATGTGCTGGATCAATACGCAACGCCCTTTGTCCAGATCTCCTCTCCCGTTCTGACGCCCCTGTTGGCACCCACCCAGCTGGCGACAACCGCCCGGCAGGGGGGAGTGGATCTCAGCTGGCAGAACCAAAGCCAGGCAGCCACGCAGGTCGTTGTACGCCGGATCGTAGGTTCCGGTTCCTATTCGGTGGATGTAGCGACCCTGCCCGCCTCCGCCACCACATACTCGGACGCGAGCCTACCCCTTGGCACCTATGGTTACCGAATCGTGGCTAAGAACAGCAACGGAGAATCAGGGACCGCAACGGTTTACGGCACCACCTCGAATCGCGCTGACTCCCTCAGCCTTTCTTCCACAACCATCACTCGATCCAACGCCTCGGACGCCGACCTGAGGCCCGGAGGCACCTGGGCCTTCGCCCAACAGAGTCCCTTCCAGATTCTTTCCAATGGTGACCCTTGGACGGCCATCTTTCCGAACACTGTCTCCCATCTGGCGTCCTCCATTCTCAAAATGGACAGCCTGGATCATCCCCACTCGGTCTTTCTCGTCCCCAGCCCCATGGATCCCGCGATTTCGATCCTGAGACACCTGTGGCATGACGGCACCTCCTGGAACGCGGAAGACATGATGCAGGGGACCTTCGCCAGTTCCTATTACATGCCTGGCTTCCAATTCACCTTGGACAGCACCGGTCGACCCCAGGCCCTGGTGAATCTGGCCTCTCCCGCTTACCCCTATGGTGGGGCGATTGGCTCCCTTTCCTACGTTCATTACACTGCCGGCACTTGGCAGATGGATTCCCTCTCAGGCGCAAGCAATGCGGCGATCTCCCCCGTGAGCTACGCCCTCGCATTGGATGGAGCCGACAATCCCCACATCCTGCTTCAGGTGGCGTCGGATGGGGTCGAACTCCTCCCGGGAGGGCCTGGTGTGTGGACCGTCACCACCCTCACCTCCGAGCCCATCAGTACCTCTGCTCCGTCACTCTTGGGTTCGGCCTGGAAGGATTCGAACAATGGCTGGTTGTTTTACCTGGTCCTTAACTCAGGGTCCCCGACCACCACGTCTTTGAAGGCCAGGCAGAAGCTGGCCGGGGTGTGGCAGGCTCCGGTGCTTCTGGGCACCCAAGGCCTGGAATGGTATGGCGCAACCGGTTTGACGGGCACGTCCTCAGATCGATTTCCGCCCCATCTTCAGTAATCACAGGCATGGCGGCGCAACCGGTTTGACGGGCACGTCCTCAGATCGATCCAAGGTGGCGGTGCTATTCGGCACCAACGTCGGATTGAAGGCCTACCATCTGGATCTCACAGGCTGGCATGAAACACTGATTGATCCGGCCTACTACAACAATTCCCGTTGGTACCGAATCGGGTTTGATTCGTCGAACAAGCTTCGGGTCCTGTTCCGATCGCAATCCGATTACTCAAGCTACATCGCTGTCCACGAGTAATCGCCTGAAACGGAATGGGGGCGTATGTGCCCCCTTTTTTGGCCCTTGGCGGGAAGCGGGGTCCGAGTTAACCGGGTCGGACCTACTTCGGTGGGAACTTGGACAGGATGTCGCGAACTGCCTTGGGCACCACCTCGTCGGCATCCTCGGGGTTGCTCAGGCCGGTCAGGGCCCCGGCTGCGGCGCCCTGCCAGGTCATCTGGTTGGTCTTGAAATCCACGATCTCGATGACGATGGTGCCTTCCTTGTGGCGATGCACCTGGCTGGAGGACACGCCCATGCGCCCGTACATGGGCCGGTAGCCCCAGCCCAAACCCATTCCCACGTGCGTGGTGGTGCGGACCTTCCGCTCCTGGACGATGGGGTAGTAGGTCACGAGGAAGTCCGGATCGGCCTTGGTTTCCATGGTGAAGCCCTTGGCCTGCAGTTCCTTCTCCACGGCGGTGCGCACCCGCTTGTCCATGAGGCTGGTGGTGCCGCCCGTGCCTTTCTTCGAGGCGTAATAGTCGAACGTCTTGTAGCGGCCATAGGAGGCGGTCACGTCGTAGTCGTAGGTGACGCTGTAGCCGGTGCAGCCCACGAGAAGGGCCAGGGACAGCAGGGCGGGGGCAAGGGGCAGGGCGCGCATGGGTCCTCCAGAGCACCAGTATGGATGCCTGCAATCCGGGCAAGGTTGAACCCGAATGTGGTCTAGGGTGGTATGAGAAATCCTCGGATCTGAACGGCGCTGAGCAGTTGGTCTGTTCCAGGCTGCGAATTTCGTTTTGTTTCTTGGAGTCAGAAGGCATTTCCGCCGATCCTGATGGGGATGACTCTCGATCCCACCCTCGACCCTGGCGCGTCCAGCCCCCTCTATCTGCAGCTGCAGCGGCGGCTTCGCGGCCTGATCCAGCAGGGGGAGTGGCGCCCCGGCTCCCGGTTGCCCGCCGTGCCCGAGCTGGCCCTGCGCTGGGGCGTCCATCGCCTCACCGTGCTGAAGGCCCTGGCGGGCCTCAAGCGCACGGGCTGGATCCAGACCGTGCAGGGCCGGGGCAGCTTCGTGGCACCGCGGCTGCCGGAGGCCCCGGGCCTGCGGGCCAACAGTGAGTTCCCCTTCGAAGGATCGCCGCTGTTGGTTCACGATGGCGAATTGGGCTCCTGGCTGGGCGAGACCCTGGAACGGGTCCAGGATCGCCACCTGGTGAGTTTTTCCGCCGGGTTCATCCCCTCCGACTTGCTGCCCGGTGAACAACTCCGCCGCATCACGGGCCAGGTGCTGAAGGAGCTGGGATCCGAAGCCTGGGTCTATTCCGCTCCCGCCGGTCACGCCCCCTACCTGGAGGCCGTGAGCCGCTGGCTGGCCTCCGAAGGCGAGCCCATCGACCAGGGCTGGGGCATCCGGGCGCTGCCGGGCGCTCAATCGGGCCTGGCCCTGGCCCTGGAATCCTTCACGGTGCCCGGCGACCGCGTGCTGGTGGAAAGCCCCTGCTACGTGGGCATCCTGGCCCTCATCCGCGCCCTGGGCCGCGAGGCCGTGCCCGTGCCCGTGGACCGCCAGGGGCTGGATCCCGAGCGGTTGGCCTCGGCCCTCCAGCGCAGCGAATCGAAGATGCTCTTCACCGTGCCCAGCTTCCACAATCCCACGGGCATGACCCAGTCCAAGGCCCGCCGGGAGCGCGTGCTGGCCCTGACCCGCACCCATGGCGTGATCCTGGTGACGGACTCGGCCTACGGGGACCTGCGCTTCTCCGGCAATTCCCTGCCGCCCTTCCGGCGGCTGGAAGGGGCCGATCACGTCATCCACCTGGGCAGCTTCTCCAAGTCCCTGGCGGCGGGGCTGCGCATGGGCTACCTCATCGCCAAGGACGACCTGCTGCGCCGCATGGCGCCCATCCAGGAAGTCCAGACCATCGCCCAGCCACCGCTCATGCAGGCCGTGGTGGCGCGCTTCCTCGACAACGGCGGCTTCCGCCGTCACCTGGCCCGCCTTCGGCGCGCCCTCAAGGAACGTCGCGATGCCATGGTCGAGGCCCTGGCCGAACACTTTCCGCCGGGCACCCAGGTCTCCGAGCCCAAGGGCGGCATGCACCTCTGGGTGGTCATGCCCGAGGAGTTCTCCGCCCTGGACCTGCACCGTGATGCCCTGCAGCACGGCCTCGGTTTCGCACCGGGCCCCCTCTTCTTCGCCGATGGCCGCGGTACCAACTGCCTCCGCCTGAACTTCTCCACCCACGACCCCGCGACCACCCGGGAGGCCATCGCGCGCCTGGGCCACCTGGTCCACCGGGCCTGATCCGATCCCCCTCCCAACCAAGGAGCCTTTGTGAGTCACACCATGAACGACGCCACGATCGAGATCCGCCCCTCCGCCCACCCCGCCAGCGCCGAGGAGCGGGCCCTGCGCATGACCAACCCCGGCTTCGGCCGCATCTTCACCGACCACATGGTGGTGGTGTCCTACAAGGAAGGCGAAGGCTGGGGCAAGGGTGTCCTGAAGGCCTATGGCCCCCTCGAGCTGGATCCCGCGGCCTCGGTGTTGCACTACGGCCAGGCCATCTTCGAGGGCTTCAAGGCCTACAAGCAGCCGGATGGCAGCATCGCCTCCTTCCGCCCCGAAGCCAACGCGCATCGCTTCAACAACTCCGCCGCCCGCCTCGCCATGCCGGAGTTGCCCGAGGCGATCTTCCTCGGTGCCGCCCAGGCCCTCATCACGCAGGACCAGGCCTGGGTGCCCGGTGCCGTGGGTGAGAGCCTCTACATGCGCCCCCTCATGATCGCCACCGAGGCGGCTCTGGGCGTGCGGCCCAGCAACGAATACCTCTTCGTGTTGCTGGCGAGTCCCAGCGGCGCCTACTTCCCGGCTGGCGTGAAGCCCGTGACCGTGTGGATCTCCGATGACTATGTCCGCGCCGCACCCGGCGGCACTGGCTTCGCCAAGTGCGCGGGCAACTACGCCGCCAGCTTGGTGGCCCAGCGCCAGGCCAAGGAGGAGGGCTGCGACCAGGTGGTGTGGCTCGATGCCATCGAGCGCAACTACATCGAGGAGATGGGCGGCATGAACATCTTCTTCGTCTACCA
>JANXYT010000432.1 GCA_025355915.1 Holophagaceae bacterium | reverse complement strand
GGGCAGGAATTCATCAAGCAGGTCCAAGGCAGTGCCTCCAGCGTCCTTCACCCTACCGCAGGGAGGATCCATGGACAGCCGATGAGACCTCGGGGCTCGTCTAAAGGCCGCTAACATAGGGCGAGCCCTGAGCCACTAGATGCGCCTATTCTCCGACCCGAACGCAAGCACCCAAGGGCGACTCCGTCGCCCTTGGGTGCTTGCGTTGATGGTGCTGATGGTGAGCCTGGGGGCCACGCTAGTCGCCTGGAGGACCGCCCGGCAGAACCAGCTGCGCCGCGACCGCGGGCGCCTGCACCGGTTCGAGAGCCGCACCGAACGGAGCCTGCAGAATCGCCTGGGCCGCTACGAAGACATCGCCCGGGGCGCCCAGGGGGTCTTCGCGGGCGAAGCCAGCCTACCCTCCAGGGAGCAGTGGCGCCTCTATGTAGACGGGTTGGATCTATCGGGTCGGCACCCGGGTCTGACAAGCCTGGCGTTCATTGCCCGGGTCAAACCTTCGGAATTGGAGGCCTTCTTCCTGGCCCGTCCCCGGCTGGCAGGGCGGTACCACCGGCCCATCGCCGACCCCATGCCCCTCATGGGCCCCGACCAGGATGGCGACCACCTGATCATCGAGCTCTGTGAACCCGGGGAACGTGCCGCCAAGGGCCTTGGGCTTGACGTGGGCATCAGCCCCACCCAGCGGATCGCCGCGGAACGGGCCGAAGAGATGGGCCAGCCGGTGCTCTCGGGGCTGCTCTACTTCACCCTGCCCGAAGGCCGCCAGGATGCGGTCGCGCTCTACGTACCCGTCTACCACGGAAGCCCCACGAGTCCGGCGGCTCGCCGTCAGGCGCTCAAGGGGTGGGTCTCCGCGGGCATCCTCATCGGCCCCCTGATCGAGGATGTTCTCCGGGGTGAAGATCAAGGCATTGCCTTCGAGGTGGCGGATGCCTTCGCCGCCCATGGGCCTCAATGGCTCTACACGAGTCCGGACTGGCCCCAGGGGTCCCCGGCCACTTCTGTGAACAGGCTCGACATCGGCGGGCGGCAATGGCAGCTGCGCTACGCCATCAAACCGGGCTTCTACGAAGTCGAAGGGCGCAACCTGCCCCTGCTCCTCCTGCTGGGTGGCGTGATCGTCAGCCTCTGTCTGGCGGGAGTCATGTGGTCCCTCGCTGGGATGCGCAAGCGAGCCGTGGAGCTGGCCCAGGCCATGAACACGTCCTTGAACGAAGCCCTGCAACGGAACCGCAGCCATCTGGCCTACACGCCCCTGGCGGTGATCGAAACGGATTCGACCTTCCGGGTCAGCGAATGGAACCCAGGCGCCGAGCGGATCTTCGGCTACACGAGGGAGGAGGCCCTTGGGCAGGACCCCGACATGCTCATCCCCAAGGAGGGCCGGACGGAAGTGGCTGGGCGTCGCAAGTCCCTGCTCGCAAGCGAAAGCGGCACCCGCGTCAGCATGGAGAACCTCACGCGGACCGGCCAGAGGATCCTGTGTGACTGGTACAACACGGCCCTGAGGGACGACCAGGGCCGGTTCATCGGAGCCATCTTCCTCGCCGACGACGTCACCGACCGCCGCCGCGCCGAGAGCGCCCTGCGCCAGGCCCAGAAGCTCGAAAGCCTGGGGGTGCTGGCGGGGGGCATTGCCCATGACTTCAACAACCTGCTCACGGCCATCCTCGGCAATACCGAAGTGGCGCTGGACCGCATCCCGGCCGATCCGGCCCTCCGCAGCGCCCTGCAGCGCATCGAAGCCGCCACCCAGCGGGGATCGGACCTCGCCCGGCAGCTGCTGGCCTATGCGGGCAAAGCCCACTTCGCCATCAGGCCCCTGGATCTGAACGCCATCATCCTCGAGATGAGTGATCTCCTTTCGGTATCGATCTCCAAGAAGGTCGTCCTCCAGACGGATCTGCAGCCTGATCTGCCGCCGGTGGATGCCGACAGCGCCCAGTTCCAGCAGGTCGTGATGAACCTCGTGATCAACGCCTCCGAGGCCATCGGCGACCAACCGGGCCACGTCACGCTCCGGACCCGAAGCGTCTCGTACACCCGGGCCAATCTCTCCAGCTCGTTTCCCGGTCAAGTGTTGGACCCCGGCCCCTATGTGCGCATGGAGGTGGAAGACGATGGTTGTGGCATGGACGCCAAAACCATCGGCCGCATCTTCGATCCCTTCTTCACCACGAAATTCACGGGCCGAGGCCTGGGACTGTCGGCCATGCTGGGCATCGTGCGGGGCCACCAGGCCGGCATCCGGGTGGAGAGCGTGGCTGGCAAGGGGACGACCTTCATCCTGCTCTTCCCCGCCTCTGAATCCACCGTCGCCATAGCGGTACCCGAGCGTGAGCCATTGCGGCCCTTGTCCGGCACGGTGCTGGTGGTGGACGACGAGGGCAGCATCCGCGACCTGGCCCGCCATGCGCTGGAGGGTGCAGGATTCCGCGTACTGGAGGCCCGGGACGGCCTGGAGGCGGTGGAACGTTTCGAAGCCGGGGGCGAGCGGGTGGACCTGGTCCTCCTGGACATGACCATGCCCCGGATGGGGGGCGCCGAGGCCTTCCGCCGCATCCGCGGTCTGTCTCCAGACGTCCGGGTGCTGCTGACCAGCGGCTACACCCAAAAGGAATCCCTGGAGTCGTTGGCGGACCTGCCCCCGGATGGCTTCCTGCAGAAGCCCTTCCGCATCCGGGAGCTGGTCAGTAAAGTGCGAGACATTCTTCAGAATTCAACCCGTAAATCCAACACCAAATGAACATTCAGGAAAGTATATATTGATAGCTAAGTCCTTGCGATAACAGCCTCCTGTGCCATGGATCACAAGTATTCCCATTTAGGTTTTTAGACACAGAATTCAAGGCCCCAACATCGCATGCTGAACGGATCTGGAGGCATCCATGTCCGACTCGGCCATTCAGCTCATCAGCTCCAACAACCTGCCCACCCCCAACTGGCATGCCACCCATGAGGAAGCCCAGGGGCGGCTGACCCGCATGGCCGAGGCCCTGGGGGCCGGGGATTGGAAGGAAGTGGATCGCGGAGCGAAGTGGATCTATGAGGTGCTGAAGCCCCACAACGAGGCCGAGGAGCGGGAGCTGTTCCCGCTGTTGGAGGAGATCGGCGCGGAATCCCTGTATCAGCGCCTGCATGAGGACCACCGCCAGATGTGGGATCTGACCCTGCAGCTGCTCACCGAGATCAGCGAGGGCCAGGTCCGCGCCCCGCGCTCCCTCACCCTGTTGGGCCAGCGCCTGGTGGACCTGACCCGCGAGCACATCGAGGCGGAAGAATGGCTGATGCTGCCCCTGCTCAAGGGCAAGTCCCTCTACTGGTCCGAGGATGAAACCCAGGACGGCTACCTGATCCTGGAAAAGAAGCTCATTGCCCCGGAGACCTGGTCCTTCATCGTGCAGGCCCCCCAGGTGGCCCGGGGCCGCAAGCCCGGCCAGTTCTTCATGGTGGCGCCCTTTCCCGAAAGCGAACGCATCCCCCTCACGTTGGCCGGCGGCGACGCGCGGAAGGGCTACATCCACTTCATCATGCAGGAAGTGGGCGCCACCACCCAGGCCATGGGCAGGCTCAGCGCCGGCGAGCGCCTTTTCGCCGTGGCCGGACCCATGGGCACTCCGACCGAGCTGGTGGAAGAAGGCACCATCGTGCTGATGGCGGGCGGTTATGGCAGCGCGGCCATCCTGCCCGCGGCCGAAGCCCTTCACGCCCAAGGCCGCCGGGTCATCACCATCCTGGGCGGCCGCAACCGGGAGCGCGTACTCCTGGCCGACGAGCTGGGCGCGGCTTCTGCCGAGCTGATCGTCACCACCGATGATGGAA
>JANXYT010000421.1 GCA_025355915.1 Holophagaceae bacterium | reverse complement strand
GGAGTATTCGAGGCCCTTGTTCTCCATGCCGATATCGTTGATGAGCTGCGGATCGCCCCAGCCGTTCTTGATGAAGTGCTCCTTCATCTTCTTCACGCCCAGACCGGCGATCTTGCCGAAGCCAATCCCGCGGGCCATCTGGTGCATCATCTCGAGGTCGGCCCCAGCGTTGCCCCAGGTCATCTCCAGGCCGCCGGTACGCTGCTTGTCCAGGATGCCGCGCTGGTAGCACTCCATCACGAAGGCCGTGAGCGTGCCGTAGGTGATGGTGCAGATGCCGTAGGTGTCGCAGTAGAAGTTCAGTTCGAGCAGGGCGTCGGGATCGAAGACGCCGCAGTTGGAACCCAGGCCCGCGGCGTTCTCGTACTCGGGGCCATCCACGGTGACCATGTCGCCCTGGTAGGGCCCGGTCTTGAGGACGAGGCCATCGGCACCCTTGGCGCAGGCCATGGAGCAGCCGTACCAGCAGCCATCCACGGTGGCCTGGGTGCAGCGCTGCTGCCAGTAGCTGGAGTCGATCTTGTGGACATCCGGGTGCGAACCGAACTGGAAGTTGTGGACGGGCAACAGGTCGTAGGCGTCCATGATCTCCACGATGTGGGCCGTGCCGTTGCGGCGCATCATGCACTGGGTGCCATCGTTCTCGCGGATCTCCTTGTGGTACTTGATGCCGGTCTTGGCGATGGTCTCGGGGTCGGCGGGGTGGTTCAGGTCGCCCTTGACCACGGGTCCACGGATGACGAGGGCACGGATGCGCTTGTTGCGGAACACGGTGCCAATGCCGCCGCGTCCGGCCTGCTTGAAGCGCACACAGCCGCGGCGCCGGTCGTAGAAGGAAAAGTTCAGCATGCCGATGAGGCTGTGTTCGGCCGCGGCGCCCGTGGACACCACGGAGATGTTCGGCAGGTCGGCCTCGTTCTCGGCGTACATGTGCGTCAGCACTTCGGCCAGCACGTGGCTGTCCACGGGATCGGTCGGGGCTTCTTCGATGCGGATGATGCCCTTCACGCCATCGATGAACAGGATGATGTCCCGGTCGGACTTGCCCTGGAGTTCGAGCGCGTCGAAGCCGGAGAACTTGAGCAGGGGCCCGAAATATCCGCCCACATTCGAGTCGATGGGGATGTCCGTTTGGGGTGAAAGGCTCACCACCAGGGACTTGCCGGTGCCCGCGTACTGGGTCATGCCGGCCACGGGCCCGGGGCTGATGATGATTTCGTTCTCGGGATCATTCCACCGCGTGGTGGGCTTGACCGCGTTCCACAGGTGATAGAGGCCGAAGCCGCGGCCGCCGATGAAGACGTCCTTCATCTGCTGAGTGACAGGCTTTTCCGTGATCTCCAGGGTGTCCACGTTCACGTAGAGCGTGCGGTTGGTGTAGCCCTTGTCTGGCAGGCTGGGCGTGTAGGTGATCTCCTTCAGCACCTTGTGCGCGGCCTTGATGGCTTCCAGGCCCTCGAGGTACTCGGTGCGCTGGGTGTAGTCGATGGTCATGACTTTGCTGGGATCGAATACGAGCTGGCTCATGTCGGGCTCCTTCAGATGATCCGGACGGCCGGCTCGGGTACGTCCACGATGGCCAGGGCGCCGTGGGGGCACACCTTCACGCAGATTCCGCAGGACGTGCACTTGTGGGGCGTGATCCAGTCGGAGTTCCGCATGAAGGCATCCTTCTCGCAGAACCCGATGCACATGTAGCAGCCCACGCAGAGGGCCTTGTTGATCATCACGACGCCCAGCTTGTTGCGCCTGAGGGCCTCGGTGGGGCAGACCACCACACAATCGCCGCACTGGTCGCACAGCACGGCGTGGCCGCCACCGTCCTCGTAGGCCTTGATCTGGAGGGCCGCCTGGGCGGGATCGTCCACCTTGAAGACCTTGATGGCACATTCGAGCTCGCACTCGTGGTTGCAGTTCCGCCCTGCATCACACTTCTTGAAATCGATCACCAGCTGTTTCATGGCGCGGGCGCCTCCGGACGGGGTTCAGGGCAAGCAAAGCCACACGGGGATGGCACCGCCATCCCTTAGCTGAGGCTAAGCCTCGGCCCGTCGGGTCGCAATGGTCGCCGGTCACAGTTCGGCGTCGAGCCCCTCCGTGCGGAGGAGATGGACAGCGGTGGCCTTGAAGGAGGCCACTACGGGTCGGCCCGGTTGAAGCCCCAGTTCTGACAGGGATTGGGCGGTGACGTAGGCGGTCAGGAAGAAGCCGCAATCCAACTCGATTTTGAAGAAGGGACCCTGGGGTATGACCTTGGTCACAGCCCCAGGGAAGACATTCCGGGCGCTGCTCAGGTTGTCGGTTTGTAAAGACAAGACGACGTGCTCTGGGCGGACCCCCACCAGGACCGTCTGGCCAGGCGAGGCTGTGCCAACGGCCACCACCTCCCGGTCTCCGGAACCCTTCCTGAACCGCAGGTAGAGCAGGCCCTCGCGACAAGCCACCACGTGGCCCTTCAGCAGCGTCTCCATGCCCACAAAGGCCGCCACGAAGGGGTCTTCGGGGTGGTTCATGACCTCCCGCAGGCCGCCCAGCTGGAGGATGCGCCCCTCGTTCATCACGGCCAGCCGGTGGGCCAGCCGGGCGGCCTCGCTTTGGTCATGGGTCGAGAGCACCGTGGTGGTGCCGGTCTCTGCCAGGATGCGGCCCAGGTCATCGATGAGCCCTTCCCGGGTCTGGGTGTCCAGCGCGGAGAAGGGCTCATCCAGGAAGAGGATCTCCGGGCTCAGGACGAAGGCCCGGGCCAGGGCCGTGCGCTGGGCCTCGCCGCCGGACAGCTGGCGGGCCGAACGGCCCAGCAGGTCCCCGAGCCCGAGCCGCCGGGCCCAGTCTGCCACCTGCGGGTCCCGCGCGGCCTTCGGGATGCCGCGCAGCTTCAGCCCCGCGGCGATGTTCTGGGCCACCGTGGCGTCAAAGAGCAGCGCATCCTGGAACACCATGGTCATCCGACGACGGAACGACTCACGATCGGCGCGGGACTGGAGCGCCTGGCCGCTGAAGCGGAACGCGCCGGTCGAAGGGGGCAGGAGGCCGGCCAGAGCCAGCATGAGGGTGCTCTTCCCGGCCCCGTTGGGCCCCATGAGGGCGAGCACCTCGCCGGTCCGGAGGTCCAGGGCAGGCACATCCAGAACCTTGGTGCCCCCGCGGTGCACTTGGAGGTTTCGCGCCTGCAGGATCGTTTCCCGGGTCATGGGCGCCGGCCCCGGTGCTGCAGGCTGGTGAGCAGCGCGTTCACGGAAAAGGCCAGCACCAGCAGGATGAAACTGAGGGCGAAGGCGACCTCGAAATTCCCGCGGCTGGTTTCCATCACCGTGGCCGTGGTCAGCACGCGGGTGCTGCCCTTGAGGTTGCCGCCCACCATGATGGAGGCGCCCACCTCTGAGATGACCCCGCCGAAGCCCGCCATGACCGCCGCCAGCAGGGGCAGGCGCGCTTCCTTCAGGAGCAGCCACACCATCTGGGAGCGGGTGGCGCCGAGGGCGAGGATCTGGAGGCGCAGGCCCGGCGGCAGGTGCTGGAGGGCGGCGAGCCCAAGGCCCGCAATGATGGGCGTGGCGATGACGGACTGGGCCAGGACGATGGCCGCCGGCGTGTAGAGCATCCCCAGGAAGCCGAAGGGCCCGTTCCGCCAGAGCAGCACGGTCACGAAGAGGCCCACCACCACGGGCGGGAGGCCCATGCCCGTGTTCAGCAGGGCGATGGCCAGGCGCTTGCCTGGGAAGTCATTGAGGGCCACCAGCACCGCGAGGCCGAGCCCCAGGACCACGCTGATGAAGGTGGCGATCCCAGACACCTTGAGGGAGAGCAACGTGATCCCGAGGACTTCGGGGTCCAGCCTGAGCAGCAGCTCCAGCGCCTTCCGGAGGCCCTCCCAGATCAGGTCCACGAATCTCCCACTCGATTATCGACTAGATCCAGCACGAAATCATTTAACCGCAGATGACGCAGATGACGCAGATGACGCAGAAAAGGCAACTGGTCCACAGATTTC
>JANXYT010000419.1 GCA_025355915.1 Holophagaceae bacterium | reverse complement strand
GGCCAAGGCCATGGCCACGCCGGGATTGGTCTTGTCACAGCCCGAAAGGCAGACCAGGCCGTCGAAGGCGTTGCCCCGGGCCACGAGCTCGACGGAATCCGCGATGACCTCGCGGCTGATGAGCGAGGCCTTCATGCCTTCGGTACCCATGGTGATGCCGTCGCTGATGGAAACGGTGCAGAACTCCATGGGCGTGCCCCCGGCGGCGCGAACGCCCACCTTGACGCGCTCGGCCAATTCGCGGAGGTGATAGTTGCAGGGTCCGATCTCGGTCCAGGTGTTCGCGATGCCGATGATGGGCTTGGCCAGATCCTCATCCGTGAAGCCGATGGCCTTCAGCATGGCCCGGGCCGGGGCGCGGTGGGCCCCCTGGGTGATGACCCGGCTGTGGCGGTTCAGGGGCTGGTCGGTGGGCGTCATGGCGGTCCTCGAATGGTTCGATATGGAACGGCCCCGCGGGGTGGGTGCGGGGCCGTGGTCGGTGTGGATCCGAGGGGCCCCTAGTCCGTCAGCCGCAGCAGGAAGCCGGGGCCCACGGGCCGAATCATCACCACGAGTCCCGTCAGAAAGGACGGAAGGATCGGGGTGGCGATGGCAAAGCGAAAGGACATGACAAATCCTGTGGGGTGGCTAGAGCTTGGAGCGGTGACCTTCGGGGGAGCCGCACCAGGCATAGGCGGAATCTGCCAGACGAGGGGCTTTGGCGCGGGGTGGCCGGATGGCCTCCCGGATGAGCGCACCCAGGGACCGGGTGCCGTGCGGATGCCGGGCCCCCTTGAGATCGCCGGTGCCATGGCCGGCCTTGAGTACCCGGTCCACGGCGGCTTCGATCGCCAAGGCTTCGACCTCGAGGTTCAGCCCGTGGCGGAGCAGCATGGCTGCGGAAAGGATGGTGCCGATGGGATTGGCCCGGTCCTGGCCCGCGATATCCGGCGCGGAGCCGTGGATGGGTTCGAAGAGCCCCACGGATCCGCCCAGGCTCGCCGAGGGCAGCAGTCCCAGGGAACCCGCCAGCACGGCGGCTTCGTCGCTGAGGATGTCGCCGAAGAGGTTCTCCGTGAGCACCACGTCGAAATCCCGGGGCCGGGTGATCAGCGCCATGGCGAAGCTATCCACGTAGTGGTGCTGAACGGTCACGGTCGCATAGGCCGGCGCCAGGTCATCCACCACCTTGCGCCACAGCCGCGAGGTCTCCAGGACATTCGCCTTGTCCACCGACACGAGGTTCTTGCGCCGGCCCAGGGCCAGCTCGAAGGCGACCTTGGCGACCCGCTCGATTTCCCTGCGCGTGTAGGGCAGCGTGTTCACGGCCGCGTCGTCGGAGTAGGACCGCGGCTCGCCGAAGTAGAGCCCGCCGGAGAGCTCGCGCACAAACATCAGGTCCGTGCCCCGCACCACCTCAGGTTTCAGTGGCGAGGCATCCTCCAGCGCCGGATGAACGGCCACGGGACGCAGGTTGGCGTAAAGACCCAGGGCCTGCCGCAGCCGGAGAAGTCCCGATTCCGGCCGCTGATCCCGGGGGTGGCGGTCCCAGGCGGGGCCGCCCACCGCCCCCAGAAGGACCGCATCACTGGTCCGGCACAGATCAAGCGTGGCTGCGGGCAGAGGATCGCCGGTAGCCTCCACGGCGGCGCCACCGACCAGCGCCTTCTGGAATTCAAAGTGGTGGCCAAACCGCTCGGCCACGGCCTTGAGGCAGGCCACGGCTTCGGCGGTGACCTCCGGTCCGACGCCATCGCCAGGAAGTACGGTGATGCGGGCGTCCATGCTCACACCCCCCACAGATACTGGTCCGAGTCCACCCCGGGATCGGCGCTGTCAGGAACGGCCAGGACTGTGGCGCTCAGGCTGGCCTGAGGGGGTCGCTCCGGAAGTTCTGATGGGGGTTCGGGCCTGGGTTCCGCCATTCAACACCTCGTTTCGATGGGGGCCGGCGCGGGGGGCCGTTGCGCGAAGAGCACCTTGTTGGTGGCGTTGAGATAGGCCCGGGCGCTGGCCTCCACCACGTCCGTGCTGGCGCCCTTGCCGCCCTGAATCACGCCATCGAACTCGACCTGGACGAACACCTCGCCCACCGCATCGGCGCCGCCGGTGATGGAATGGATCCGGAAATCTACCAGGCGCCCGTTTAGCCCCGTGAGCTTGTCCACCGCGGCGAAGACGGCATTCACCGGGCCGTCGCCCAGGGCCGTCTCGGTCATTTCGCCGTCGTCGGAAGCGAGGGTGACCAGCGCGGTGGCAAACATGGACGTGCCCGCCGTGGCCTGAAGGGCCCGCAGCTTGTAGGCTTCGGGAATGTGGGTGAGACCGTCCCGGACGATGGCCAGCAGATCCTCGTCGAAGATCTCCTTCTTCTGATCGCTGAGCTTGGTGAACAGCTTGTAGGCCTTGTCCAGCTCCGTGCGGCCCAAGGGGTACCCGAGCTCCTCGAACCGCTTGGCCAGAGCATGGCGGCCCGAGTGCTTGCCGAGCACCAGGTTGGTGCTGCGCACCCCAACGGATTCCGGCGTCATGATCTCGTAGGTGCACCGATGGCTCAGCATGCCGTGCTGATGGATGCCGCTCTCATGGGCGAAGGCGTTGCGCCCGACGATGGCCTTGTTGGGCTGCACTTCGTGGCCGGTGATGTTGGCCAGGGTCTGGCTGGCGCGGTAGATGGCCTCGCGGTTCACGCCAGTGGTGTAGGGCAGGACATCCCGGCGCACCGACAGCGCCATCACCACTTCCTCCAGGGCCGCATTCCCGGCCCGTTCGCCAATGCCGTTCACCGTGCATTCCACCTGCCGGGCGCCCGCCGAGATGGCCGCCAGCGAGTTGGCCACGGCCAGCCCCAGGTCGTTGTGGCAGTGGACGCTGATGGTGACGCCCGCGATGCCCGGCACGCGCTCACGCAGGTAGGTGATGAGCTTGCCGTATTCCTCCGGGACGGTGTAGCCCACGGTGTCAGGCACGTTGAGCACCGTGGCGCCTGCCTCGATCGCCACCGTGAACACCTGCACCAGGAAGTCCCAGTCGCTGCGGGTAGCGTCCTCCGCGGAGAACTCCACATCCTGGCAGAGCGCCCTGGCCCGCCGCACGCCATCCCGGATCATGTCCAGGGCCTCGGCCCGGGTTTTCTGAAGCTTGTGCGAAAGGTGGATGTCGGAGGTGGCCAGGAAGGTGTGGATGCGCGGATGGGCTGCATCCTGGAGGGCCTCCCAGGCCCGGTCGATGTCGCGGGGAAGGGTGCGGCAGAGGGCGGCGATCACCGGCTTTCGGCAGGCCTTGGCAATGGCCCTGACTGCGGCGAAGTCATCATCCGAGGCCACCGGAAATCCGGCCTCGATGACATCCACGCCCAGGGCCTCGAGTTGCAGGGCCATCTGCAGCTTCTCGTCCAGGTTCATGCTGCAGCCTGGCGACTGTTCGCCGTCGCGAAGGGTGGTATCGAAGATGGTGATCCGCTCGCTGCCCATGGCTCGGAAAACTCCTTGGTCCGGCCTGGGCCGGAGGGATCACTAGACGATGGCGTGGCTCCTCCCATAAATACATTTAATTTTATTTATGATTCCATAAGTTATTCTTTTAACCATAGACTTCGCAGGGGAGCCGTCATGGACCTGGGGCTGCTGGAAACATTCCTGGTGGTGGCGCGAGAGAAGAGCTTCTCGCGGGCCGCGGAGCGCCTGTACCGAACCCAACCGGCCATCAGCCTGGCCATCAAGCGGCTGGAGGAGGAGCTGGGAGAAACCCTCCTCGACCGCACCACCAAGGGCGGCACCCTCACGGACGCCGGCACCACCCTCCTGCCTTTGGCCCAGCGCATGCTCGATCTGCGCCAGCAGATCACGGACACCTTTGGCGCGCTGAAGGGCCTCCAGCAGGGGCGCCTGAATATCGGGGCCAACGAAAGCGTGTCGGAATTCCTGCTGCCGAGGGTTCTGCTCGCCTACCAGCAGGCCCACCCGGCCATCCGGATTCAGGCCTATCGCCAGAGCTCTGAACGCATCCCCGCCGAGGTGCTGGAACGCCGCCTCGATGTGGGGTTCGTGTCCTACGACCCCATGCATCCCGAGCTGGTGAGTGAGGTCATCCTCCACGACCACATGGTGCTGGTGGTGCCACCGGGCCATCGGCTCGCCAAGCGGCGGGAGATCGGTATCGAAGCCCTCGGGCGCGAAACCTTCGTGGCCCACAACGCCCAGACCCCCACCCGCAACGCCATCATCGACCTGTTCGCCCGCTGCGGGACGCCCCTGCGCATCACCATGGAGCTCGGCTCACTCGCCACCATCCAGGAGTTCGTCACCCTCGGCGCGGGCCTGGCCATCCTGCCCCGGATGACCGTCGTGGAGGGCATCCGCCTGGGCCGCCTGGTGGAAGTCACTGTGAAGGAACTCCAGGTGGAAAAGCTCATCCGCATCGTCACCCGCCGGGAGGAGGCCATGTCGCACGCGGCGAAAGCCTTCCTCCAGCAGATCCGCGCCACCGACTTCACCCGCATCCCATCCCCCGCCAGGAGGAAGCAGCCATGAGCCCCCGCACCCTCTACGACAAGATCTGGGACGAGCACCTGGTCGCCACCCGCTCGGATGGCACCAGCCTGCTCTACATCGACCGGCACCTGGTGCATGAGGTCACCAGCCCCCAGGCCTTCGAAGGACTCCGGGAGGCTGGGCGCCCCCTGCGGCGACCCAATGCCATTCTTTCGGTGGCGGATCACAACGTGCCCACCATCGATCGCGAAAAGGGCATCGCCGATGAGACCTGCCGCCTGCAGGTGGAGGCCCTGGAAGCCAATGTGAAGACCTACGGC
>JANXYT010000344.1 GCA_025355915.1 Holophagaceae bacterium | reverse complement strand
GTCCATGCTCACCCTCTTCGCCATGGTGGGCACCCCGCTGTTCGGCCTGATGGTGGATCGGGTGGGCAAACGGGCGCTCTTCATGATGCTGGGCAGCCTGTTGCTGATCCCGGTGTATCTGCTCATGGCCTACACCCACGTGAGCCTCTATCTGCCCATGGCCATGATGGGCATCGCCTTCAGCCTCATCCCCGCGGTCATGTGGCCTTCGGTGGCCTACCTGGTGCCCGAGGCGAAATTGGGCACGGCCTACGGCCTGATGACGCTCATCCAGAACGTGGGCCTGGCGGGATTCAACTTCCTCATCGGTTGGGCCAACGATCACTCCGCCGCCAGTGCCATGAATCCCGGGGGCTACCGGCTGGGGATGTGGATCTTCAGCAGCCTGGGCCTCTTCGGGTTCTTCTTTGCCTACCTGCTGCGTCGTGCGGAAACAGGGCCCAACGCCAAGGGCCTCGAAACCATCACCACCGCGAACCAACCCGGGTAGCGATACACTCCGGTCCATCTTCCTGGAGCAGGCATGACCCACTGGCGAAGAATTCGGGCGCACCTGGTGGCCGGCTTGGTCTGCCTGGGTGCCCTCCTCTCGCTGGCCACCTGCGGGCCCGGGCCCGTCGCGCCTCCCCCGGCGCCCGCCCAGGCGCAGGTGCAGGTTGCCCCCCAGGATCCGATTCCGGTTCACGCCCGGGAAACCCTCCGTTATATCCGCCAGCACGGCTACGCACCGCCGGGCCATGTGGGGGGGCGGGTTTTCGGGAACTACGAAGGACTGCTGCCCCGCTACGACGCGCGCCGGAAACGCATCGAGTACCGCGAGTGGGATGTGCGTCCCAAGGCCGAGGGCCGCAGCCGCGGCGCCGAACGCCTGGTCACCGGCAGCGACGGCCGGGCCTGGTACTCCGCCGATCACTACCGCACCTTCGTCGAAGCCCAATGACGGACTCGGCCTTCCTCCCCCTATCTGGCGGTCCACTGATTCGTCCGTGGCGCGGGTCTGCGGATGCGCTGGTGGACGCTGCCACCGGTCATGCGGCCCTGTGGTGGTTGCGGGGATCCCGCATGCGGACCCGCCAGGGCCTGATGGATGAATGGGCCGCCGCCGCGCAGTTCCCGCCCCATTTCGGCGGCACCTGGGACGCCCTGCGGGATGCGCTGTCCGATTTGCCCCAAGGCGGCACCTTCCTGGTGCTGGAGGCGGACCAGTTGCTGCAAGAGGCCGCGCCCACCGAGGCCGAAACCCTGCTGGCGGTCTTGCGCGAGGTTCTGGGGGACCTGGCCCCCAAGCCCTTCCGGCTGGTCCTTCAGGCGGAACCCGATCGCTACGAAACCCTCGTCCAGGGGTTGCGGGCGATGGGGGTGGACTTGGATGAGCGGACGGATCCGTTGGCCCGGTAGGCGGTCAATGCGGCGGCGTCCTTCCCAGCGAACGCGAGGTAGAAGGGGGCGCTGACCTCGGCTTGGGACCTCAGAACTGGGCCCTGAACGCGTCGAAGGCGGCCCTTAGCTCCGCGAGTTCCTCGCGGAGGGAGGCGATCTCGGCCTCCAGCTGATCGAGGCGTCCGGGCCGAGAAGCAGCGGGTTCCGGAGGAGTCGTGGAGGCCTCCACCGGCCCCGACAACAGGTGGGCCACCCGGGCTTCGCGCGCACCCGGCGCGCGGGTCAGCCGGACCACCAGGGGCGGTTCGGCGTCCATCAACACGGCCAGGCAAGCCTCCACCTCATCGAGATCGGGGAAGGCATACATGCGCCGGGTGTTGGTGCGGAGCTCGCCCGGGGTTTGCGGGCCGCGCAACAAAAGCTCTGCCAGCAGCGCGGCTTCCTGCACCGATAGGTTCCAGGTGGGTTTGGCGGTGTGGGCGACTTTCAGCACGCGACCGGGCCAATGCTCCGCCAGGCCGCGGGTGAGCAGCGCCGCCACGGCTTCCTGGACCTCGGGCTCGGGCACCGAAACCACGGGATCGCGGTTGCTGGACTGGTTGCAGGCATTCACCAGGGTGTTCATGGACAGGGGATAGACGTCCGGCGTGCTGAGCTGTTTTTCCAGGAGACAGCCCAGGACGCGGCATTCCAGGGGGGCGAGGTCGGTCATGGAAGGCATTTAGCCACAGATACACACGGATGGACACAGATGAATGGACCCTCCGAGGCCTGCCTTTCGACGGCCATCGCCCGTGGCAGGTCTATTTCCCGATGACGCCGGAAAGCGGGCTGCTGGCGCTGGCATAGAGGCGCCTCGGCATGCGGCCACTTTCAAAAGCCAGCCGCCCCGCCTGCACGGCGAAATCCATGGCCTGGGCCATCTTGGTGGGCTCGCCGGCCTCGGCCACGGCCGTGTTGAGCAGCACACCATCGGCCCCCAGCTCCATGGCCAGGGCGGCGTCGGAAGCCGTGCCCACGCCCGCATCCACGATCATGGGCAGCTTGTAGGCCTCGACGACTTCCTTGATGAGCAGCAGGGTCATGGGGTTCTGCACGCCGAGGCCCGAGCCGATGGCGCTGCCCAGGGGCATGATGGCGGCGCAGCCCGCGTCGCAGAGTTTCTTGGCAAGGATGGGGTCGGCGTTCACGTAGGGCAGCACGATGAAGCCTTCCTTCACGAGGATCTTCGCGGCTTCCAGCGTCTCCTCGTTGTCGGGGTACAGGCTCTTGGCGTCGCCGATGACCTCCAGCTTCACCCAATTCGTCTGCAGGGCCTCGCGGGCCAGGCGGGCCACCCGCAGGGCGTCCTCCCGGATGTAGCAGCCGGCGGTGTTGGGCAGCAGGGCGATGTCCTTGGGGATCCAGTTCAAGATGTTGTCTTCGCCCTTGGCACCCAGATCGAAGCGGCGCACGGCCAGGGTGACCATCTCCACCCGCGCGGCCCGGTAGCAGGCCTGCATGGTGGCGAAATCCTTGTATTTGCCCGTGCCGAGGACGAGGCGGTTGTTGAAGCTTTTGCCGGCGATGACGAGGGACATGGGCGCTCCGGAGCCCCAGTGTAGCCTTGCGGGGGTCTTCAAGCTCGCTGCCGGGGAGGGCGAGCCGGGGTTGCCTGGGGTCCCTGGTGGTATCCACCTGGGTAGAACCGCCATACGGAACAGTATGGTAAACTGAGGGAGTCACCCACCAAGGCCGCCGTGTCCGACCCGAAGAAGAAGGCCCGAGTCGTTGCCCCCCTTTCGAGGGAGGCCTGGGTGCAGGCCGCCACGAACCTGATCGCGCGGGAGGGGGTTCAGGCGGTGGCCGTGGAACCCTTGGCGGTGGCCCTGGGTGTCACCAAGGGCAGCTTCTATTGGCACTTCAAGAACCGGGACGAGCTGGTCCACGCGGCCCTGGAAGCTTGGGAGCAGGATCAGAGTGTGGACGTGGTCAGCCGGTACGCAGGCATCCAGGACCCTCGGCGGCGCCTGCGGGTCCTGCTCTTCGCGGCCTTTGAGGATGTGGAGAATGGCACCTTTTCGGCCGCAGTGGCCGTGTCCAGCCAGGATCCGCGGGTGCAGCCCTACCTCCAGCGCGCCACCGAGCGTCGCCTCGCCTTCGGCATCGAGGCCTTCCAGGCGCTGGGGCTTTCGGAAAAGGAGGCGCGGGAGCGGGCCCTGCTGGCCTTCGCGGCCTACGCGGGCTACTTCCAGTTGCTCCGCACCACGCCTGCGGCCGTGGCGGCCGTGACGGATCTGAGTGGCTACGTGAGGCGCCTGGCGGATGCGCTCGTTCCGGCCAAGGGACCCCGGCGGCCCTGAACGCGCGGGCAGAGTTGCGCGAGAACCCCCAGCCATGGGAAGGTGGAGCTTCCGATGGAGGCGCGGTCCCCATCAGTACTGGCGGCGAGGGCGATGAACCCGATGACCCGGCGGGAAAGGGGCGGATCGCCGAAGGGAGCGCGGATCATCAACGCGGCCCCTGGACGACGAGGCGAAAGCCCGGCGGCTGTCGTGCCGGTCACCCGGTACGGAGGGCCTGAGGCGCAGCGGCGGGAGACTTCCCACCGCGTTCCTGAGGGCACCGTCGGCACGCCGAGGTTTCCATGAACGCATCCCCCGCAGATTTCCGACGCTGGCTCACCGCCCGCCTGATGGCGCTGTGCGCGGTGGAGACCAGCTCGGGCCGGGAGGACGCCGGCCTGCCTGCGCTGCGGGCCCTTCTGCGAGAACTCGGCGCCACCGTGGTGGAACAACCCGTGGCCCCAGGGCGCACCAACGTGTTGGCCCTGTGGGGGCGGCCGCGGGTGCTCTTCTCCACTCATCTGGACACGGTGCCGCCGTACTTCCATCCCCGTATGGAGGGCGAGGTATTGCATGGCCGCGGCGCCTGCGATGCCAAGGGGCAGCTGGTGGCGCAGCTGGCCGCGGTGAGGATGCTTCTGGAGGAGGGCCGCGAGGGTCTGGCCTGGCTGGGCGTGGTGGGCGAGGAAACCGACAGCGCCGGGGCCGCCGCCGCCCTGGGCCTGGCGGACCACTTCCAGGAGCTGAAGGTGCTCATCAATGGCGAGCCCACGGAGCTGAAGCTGGCCACGGGCCAGCGTGGCGTGCAGCACCTCCACCTTCAGTGCATGGGTCGCGCGGCCCATAGCGGCAGTCCCGAGCTGGGACAAAACGCCACCTGGCCCCTGCTGGACTGGCTCCAACGCCTGCGGCTGCAGCCGCGCCCGGTGGACCCGCAGCTCGGCCCGGAACTGTGGAACCTGGGCCTCCTGAACGCGGGTGAAGCGCTCAATTCCGTGCCCGCAGCGGCCGAGGCCCACCTGATGGCCCGTGTGGTGCCAGGCAGCGCCTTCCTCGACGAGGTGCGGCGGTTGGCGCCGCCGGAAGGTGCGGTGGAACTCCGGCTGGATGAACCCGCGGATCTCTACCCCTCGATCCCTGGCTTCGAGCACGCGGCCATGCCCTTCGGATCCGATGCGCCGGCCCTGCGGGCCCTGGTGCCGGACCGCACCGTGGTGCTGGCGGGGCCTGGCAGCATCACTGTGGCGCACACGCTGGACGAGCACCTGACCCTGGCCGACCTCGAAGCCGGTGTGCAGCTCAATTGGCGCCTGGCCC
>JANXYT010000343.1 GCA_025355915.1 Holophagaceae bacterium | reverse complement strand
GTCCAGGGCTGGGCCCTCAGTGCCGACGGCACCAAGATCCTGGCCCGGGTCGGACAGGGACCAGTCAGTTCCTACCAATTGATTGACGCGAAGCCCAAGAGCACAGAGAAGAAGATGGTCGCCACGAAGGACCTCTTCGTGGACCACATCCCCGCCGAAGAGTGGCGGGAAATCTACGACGAGACCTGGCGCCGCTTCCGGGACTTCTTCTACGTGAAGAACATGCACGGCTACGACTGGAAGGCCCTGCGCGAGCAGTACCGCCCCTGGCTGCAGCACGTCACCCACCGTTCGGATCTGACCTACATGCTGACCGAACTGATTTCCGAATTGAACATCGGCCATACCTACACCGAGGGGGGAGACTTCATCCAGCCCGAACGCGCCAAGGTGGGCCTGCCCGGCGCCCGCATCGAGTTGGATGCCGCCGCGGGCCGCTACCGCCTCGCCCACATCTACCGGGGCCACAACGAAGAGGCCAAGTACCGCAGCCCGCTGACCGAGGTCGGCGTGGACGCCCGCGAGGGCGACTACCTCCTCGCCATCGACGGCGTGGAACTGAAAGCCAATGAAAGCCCCTACCGTCTGCTGCGCCACAAGACCTTCGCCGTGACCCTGACGCTGAGCACCAAACCCAGCTTCGACGGCGCCCGGCAGGTCACCTACCACCCCATCCAGAGCGAGGCGGCCCTTCGCTACCTGGATTTCGTGCTGCGCTCGAAGGAGACCGTCGACAAGCTCAGCGGCGGAAAAGTGGGCTACCTCCACATTCCCGACATGGGGGCCCCCGGCCTGTCCGAATTCATCAAGTGGTACTACCCGCAGATCCGCAAGGAGGGGCTGGTCGTGGATGTTCGCGCCAACGGCGGGGGCAACATCAGCCAGATGATTCTCGAACGCCTGGGCAAGAAACTGCTGGGCACCCGCTTCGGCTACGCGGGCGAGCATCCGTCGACCTATCCGGGCACCGTGTTCCACGGCCCCATGGTGGCGCTCACCAGCGAGACCAGCGCCAGCGATGGCGACATCTTCCCCTACCACTTCCGCTTCGCGGGCCTCGGTCCGCTCATCGGCAAGCGCACCTGGGGTGGCGTGGTGGGCGGCGGCAATTCGCCGCTGATCGACGGCGGCAGCGTCTTCGTACCGCAATCCGGGACCAATGCGCCCACCGGTGAATGGATCATCGAGGGCGAGGGCGTGACCCCCGACATCGAGGTGGAGAACGATCCCGCGTCCATGCTGGCGGGCCGCGACCTCCAGCTGGAACGGGGGGTGCAGGAGGTTCTGAAGCGCATGGCTGAGAAGCCCATGGCCCTGCCGAAGCGCCCCGCTGATCCTGTGAAGACGAAGTAGGCAAATTGGTGCATGCCGGAATAATCCCGGCGATGGGTTGTGACTACTTGGGCCAGAGCGATCTCCGCTCTGGCCCTCGTCTTGCGATGGAATTTCCCCTTGGCCCCATCGTCAACCCTGATAAGGTTTTGAGCAATCGATCCGGAGGTAGACAATGTTGTTAGGCGCTCTCGCGGCCATGTTGCCGCTCATCGTCCTGCTCATCGGCATTCCCCTGCTGATGAAGCCCGCCGCGAAAGTGGCACCAGTGGCGTGGCTGGTGACCGTGCTCACCGCCATCTTCATCTTCCATTTCCCGGTGAAGGTGACGCTGCTGGCGGCCCTCCAGGGCGGCCTCACGGGCCTCTTCCCGATCATGTACATCCCCTTCGGCGCGCTGGTGGTCTACAACGTGCTGAAGGCCACCGGCTGGATGGACAAGATGCAGGGCGCCATGGCCAACCTGACCATCGACCGCCGCGCCCAGGCTCTGCTCATCGCCTTCGGTTTCGGCGCCTTCCTCGAAGGCATCTGTGGCTTCGGCGCGCCCGTGGCCATTCCCGCCAGCATCCTCATCGGCCTGGGCTACAACCCGATGATGGCGGCGCTGGTCTGCCTGGTGGCCAACACGGGCCCCGTGCCTTTCGGTTCGCTCGCCATCCCCACCGTGACCCTGGCCAAGACCACGGGCCTGGATGTCATGAGGCTGTCCCAGATGACCGGCCGCTTCATGGCGCCGCTGGCCCTGATCATGGCCTTCGCCACGGTCTATGCCATGTCCAAGTACAAGGGCCTGAAGGGCGCCATCGGAACCATCCTGGTGGCGGGCCTCAGCTTCTCGATCACGCAGTTTCTCGTCTCCAACTACATCGGCGCGGACCTCACCTCCGTGCTGGCGGGCCTCGCTTGCCTCGTGGCCGTGGCCACCTACCTGAAGCTCCAGAAGCACGCCCAGCCCTGGCTCTTCGAGGGTGATGCCCCGGTCGACACCACGCCCAAGGAATTCCACTTCAAGGAACTGTTCCTGTCCTGGCTGCCCTACCTGCTGCTGGCCGTGCTCGTCATCGCCGTGAACCTGCCCAAGACCAAGCCCCTCTTCAATGGTGCCGCGGCCGGCTGGAACTGGGCGGTCCTCAAGACCCAGATCTACAACCCCAACAAGGTGTATGCCTTCACCTGGCTGCAGACGCCCGGCACCATCATGCTCGTCGCCGGCCTCATCGCCTTCCCGTTCATGGGCATCAAGTACTCGGTGATGGGCGAGCAGTTCGGCAAGACCTTCAAGCAGATGATTCCCTCCTTCATCGCCGTGGCCTGCATTCTCTCCATCGCGGAAGTGATGAACCTGACCCTGCCCATCATTGATCCCAAGACCAAGCTGGCGGTGTTTGGTGATCTGGCCGTCAAGCAGATTTCCATGGTGGCCACCATGGCCAACGGCATCATCGCCCTGGTGAGCAAGCAGATCTACCCCCTGCTGAGCCCCCTCTTCGGCACCATCGGTGTGTTCCTCACGGGCAGCAACACCTCCGCGAACGCGCTCTTCGGCAACCTGCAGAAGCTCACGGCCCAGGGCATGGGCCTGTCCGACATCCTGATGGCTTCGGCCGGCAGCGCGGGCGCCTCCGCGGGCAAGATGATCTC
>JANXYT010000287.1 GCA_025355915.1 Holophagaceae bacterium | reverse complement strand
ACATCTGGCTGCACAACCCGGCCTGGAAGACCTGGGCGCCGGTCAGCCTCTTCATCGCGAACCTGTTGCGACCGCTGGAGGGCACCGGCCTGCTGGTGCTCTACAAGAGCATGTGGTGGCTGCATCTGGCGCTCCTCTACTTCTTCGCCAACTTCCTGCCCTACTCCAAGCACTTCCACGTGTTCACGTCGCTCTTCAACATCTACTTCCGCGAGCTGGACCCCCAGAAGAACCTCAAGCCCATGGACATGGAGGCCGAGCACTTCGGCATCAACAAGATCCAGGACTTCACCTGGAAGCAGATGCTCGACTTCTACACCTGCGTGGAATGCGGCCGCTGCCTGGAGAACTGCCCCACCACGCTCACCGGGAAGCCGCTGCGGCCCAAGGATTTCGGCACGGACCTGCGCGACTACCTGAAGGCCACGCCCCTTGAGCAGATGGGCCAGGACCAGCCCGTGCCCGAGCACCGCCTGCTCATCGGCGGTCCCGTGCCCGAGGGATCCTACTGGAAGCGCGACGACGAAGTGGCGCCCTGGAGCAAGGAACAGCTGGAAGGTTGGATCAGCCAGGACACCATCTGGGCCTGCACCAGCTGCGGCTACTGCGAATGGGCCTGCCCCCTGCAGATCAGCTTCGTGGACAAGCTCGTGGGCATGCGCCGCTTCCTCACGCTGGAGGAGAGCAACTTCCCCGCCGAAGCGCAGACCGCCTTCAAGGGCATGGAGCGCCAGGGCAACCCCTGGAACCTGGCCCAGGCCGACCGTGCCAAGTGGGCCGAGGGCCTCAAGGTGCCCACCGTGGCCGAGAATCCCGACGCCGAGTATCTGTTCTGGGTGGGTTGCGCGGGCTCCTACGACGCTGCCGGCCAGAAGGTCTCCCAGGCCCTGGTGAAGCTCATGGAGGCGGGCAATGTCTCCTACGCCATCCTGGGCACCGAGGAAAGCTGCACCTGTGAATCCGCCCGGCGCCTGGGGAACGAGTACCTCTTCCAGTCGGCCACCGAAGCCAACATCGAGACCCTCAAGGGCCACGGCGTGAAGAAGGTGGTCACCAACTGCCCCCACTGCCTCAACACGTTGAAGAACGAATACCCCGCCTTTGGCGGCGACTTCGAGGTGGTGCACGGCACGGAGCTGGTGGCGAAGCTGATGTCCGAAGGGAAGCTCAAGCTGGAGCAGACCGTGGATGTGGACCTCACCTACCACGATCCCTGCTACCTCAGCCGCATCAACGGCCAGGTGGAGGCGCCCCGCGCCATCCTGGACGCCATCCCCGGCGTGAAGCTCACCGAGATGGACAAGCACGGCGAGGCCACCATGTGCTGCGGAGCCGGCGGCGGCCGCTTCTGGCTGGAGGAGAAGCTCGGCAAGCGCGTCAACCACGAGCGCTTCGAACAGGCCATGGAAACCAAGGCCACCACCATCGCCGTGGGCTGCCCCTTCTGCAACGTCATGCTGAACAACGCGGCGGGCGAGACGGGACATGAGGGCATCGCTACCACGGATGTGCTGGAGTTGGCGGCGAAGGCGTTGAAGGTGTAGCCGCTTCCCCCACCTAGTGGTTCCGGCCTTTACGAAGCGGTTCGCCGCTTCGGCAGGGCCTCCTTCAACAAGTCCCGAGTTTCCCTCAGCATGGTTTCCGTGTCCTCCCAGCCGATGCAGGCGTCCGTGACGGAGCAGCCGTATTTGAGGGTAGAGAGGTCCGCCGGGATGGGCTGGTTGCCTTCCACCAGGAAGCTCTCCACCATCGCGCCGACGATGGATTTGTTGCCCCGGAGAATCTGGTGGGCGCAGTCGTGGAGGACCAGGGGCTGGAGCCGCGGATTCTTCAGGCTATTCGCATGGGAGCAGTCCACCATGATGTTCTCGGGCAGGCCGGCCTTGCGCAGGGCCGCCTCCGCCAGGGAGACGCTGACGGTGTCGTAGTTGGGGCGGCCGCTGCCGCCGCGCAATACCAGGTGGCCCAGGGCGTTCCCCCGGGTGCGCACGATGGCGGCCAGGCCCTGATCGTTGATGCCCAGGAAGCTGTGGGGATGGGCGGCGGAAAGAATGCCGTTCACGGCCGCGCCCAGGTCGCCATCCGTGGCGTTCTTGAAGCCGACCGGGGTGGAGAGGCCGCTGGACATCTCCCGGTGGGTCTGGGATTCGGACGTTCGGGCGCCAATGGCCGTCCAGGCGATGAGGTCGCCGAGGTACTGCGGGGTGATGGGATCCAGGGCCTCGGTGCCGGCGGGCAAACCGATCTCGCCGATGCGGAGGAGAAATTCCCGGGCCTTGCGCACGCCTTCCTCGATGTGAAAGGAATCGTCCATCCGGGGGTCGTTGACGAAGCCCTTCCAGCCGGTGGAGGTGCGGGGCTTCTCGAAGTAGACCCGCATGACCAGCAGGAGCGTGTCCGAGACTTCGTCCGACAGCGCCTTGAGCCGTTGCGCGTACTCGATCCCGGCCACGGGGTCATGGATGCTGCAGGGGCCCACCACCACCATGAGGCGGGGATCCTCCCGGGCCAGGATGCGCTGGAGGTCCCGGCGCCCGGTCGCCACGGTTTCGGCCACGGCATCCGGCACGGGGAGGGCCGCGTGGATTTCCGCCGGTGAGGGCATCCGGTCGAAGGCGTCGATGTTGAGGTTTTCGAGGGCTTGAGGGGTCATAGATGTTCCAGAAGCATTCATCCTGGATCAGAGTGTCGAGACAGCCAAGCCGGCATCCGAAACGCAAACGGCCTGTACGCCCTGCTGGGCGATACCCCGATTCCCACTGTGAGTCTCGGCCCGCAAGGAACTCTTTCCGGCCTCGATCAGGTCACGATAGGCCCGATTCCACGCTCTTTGGCCGGAAAAGGCAGAGCCGCGCTCGCCCTCTACTTC
>JANXYT010000279.1 GCA_025355915.1 Holophagaceae bacterium | reverse complement strand
CCTCTGAGAGCACCGTATCGCTGAAACCCTTCATGTCAGCCTGGCGGGCGAGGGATAGGTGGGATTCCGCGGCCCGCTGCGAGGCGCGCTTGATGCCGATTCTGGCCTTCGTGTTGGTGGGGTCGCTGCGGAGGACGGACCGGTACTCGATGACAGCATCATCGAAGCGGCCTTCGTCAAAGGCCTTGTTGGCCTTGTGGAGGCTGCAGCCGAGGAGCAGCAGCAGGGCCGCGACGACCAGCAGAGGCTTGCGGAACAGGGCGAAGGAGGGGGTCGACATCGGGGGCATCCTTCGAATCAGAACTGGTTCACGACCGCGCCACCAGAGGCCTCACGGACCTCCAGGACATATCGCAGGTCCGGATACTTCGTATTTTGGAATTCAGCGCGGGTGTCAAGAACGGACACGAGTTTCCAGCGTTCCTTGAGAATGGTGCCCTGAGTCAGGGTGACCGGTTCCTCACCCTTCATGAAGGCGCCTACCAGCCCGGAAGGACTGCCCTTGAAGAACCCGAGGTAACGGAGATCCTGCGGGCGGCTGGCGAATTCAGTGGCCTTTTCCTGGACCAGTCGCAGGCGCTCCAGCTCTTCTGGGGTCGGCGGAGGGGGGGGCGGCGGTGGCTTCACCTTCACGGGCGGTGGCGGCGGCGCCTCGAACATGAAGAGATCCCGCTGGATCTTGGCTCCGGGCGGAAGTTCGCCGGCCTTTCCGAGTGCTGCGAGATCGGGCAATCGACGCAGGCTCAGCAACTGCCGGGGGTCGAGGCTCGATCCGCCCTTGTCCATCGCAGCTCGGCGGCCCTTGGGCACATCGGGGGAAAGAAAGGTATAGAGCGCGTAGATCAGGATCAGCGCGAAAGCTGCGAGGGCGATCTGGGTCTTTGGATTGGTCCGCAATTCCTGGCGCATGCCCTGGAAATCGTAGCCGGTGGACGCTGCGCTCATGCCTCGCCCTCCTCGCGTTCGGGAGCGCCGGTCTTGCGGAAGGCGCGGAGCACGATGTTGAGCCGCGCACCTTCAGCACTCTCCTCAAGGCGCCCATCCCGCACGGCGAAGGGCAGGCCGGATCCCTCAAGGGCGAGCATGAAGGCCTTGTGGTTCGCGTAGAGGCCCAACGCGACGAATTCGACCTCCACAGCCTCCAGATCGGAGCCGCGCGCCCCTTCCCGGCTGGGCAAGCCGTACTTCACCGTCTGCAAGCGCAAGCCGTGTTTCTGAGCCAATTCATGGAGGGTTTTGCTGAGGCTCCACTGGAGCTCTCCAGCAGAACCTCGAGGCAGACGGGCCTCCAGATCTGCCAGGGTTTCCCGCCCGCGCTGGATGCGGTCGGCCAACTGCTGGAGTTCCTGAAGCTGCTGCACCTGCTGGTTCCGGCTGAGCTCGGCCTCCCGCTTGGCCTTCAGCTTCTGGGCCAGCTGCTGGGAGGCATCCGGAAGCAGGAAGAAAGCCACACCGATGCCAGACACCAGGCCCAGGAGGCCCAGGGCCAATCGAAGGCGGCTCGCGCGAAGGGGGCTGCTCATCGGGGGGTCCTCGGATCACTCAGGCGTGAGCGGGGAGGGCGTCGGCGACGGCCTCCTCCTTCATCGTCAGCCGCGGGAGCAGGCCGGGCCTGGGCACCGTCTGGGCTGTCCATGACCAGCGGCGCGGCGGGATGGGTTGGGGGGGGGACAGGGCGGGCTGGATCGGCGACGGGGGCACCGGCTGGCGCCGGAACGCGGGAAGGAATGGTCGGGGCTGGGGGACGGACGGCGACCCTGGTGGGGATCAGGGCGCCAGAACCGGGTTTGACGGCCTTGACCTTGAACGGGGGCGGCACGGTGGCGGCGGGTAGGCTGATCTCGAAATCCCAGCCTCCTCCAGCCCGCTCGGATTCCCGCTCGAGGACGACCTGGGCGAAAACCGGCGCTGAGCGCAAGGCTTCCACGAAGGCGGCCTCGGCCTGGCGGGTTCGGGCCTCTCCCTTGAGCTTCATCACCACCTGCTGGGCGTTGCTCCGGGTCCGTTGTAGGCCCTTCAGACGCATGTCGGGGACCATGCACTGCTCGAGCTCAGCTGTCAACCGGGACCAGGGCAGGCTGCGCTCCTGGAGAATCCGCTCTGCGAGCTTCCATCGGGACTGCTCGCGGGTGGCATCCATATCCTTGAGCGACGATTCGATCTGCTGTTCCTGCCGGGCCGCGCGCCGGGCCTCTTCGGTGAGGCTGACGGCATCCCGTCCCGCCCGGTTGGCTTGATGGTAGGCGCGCCAGGTGAATCCAATGGCGGCGGCCATGAAGATGATTCCCCCACCCAGGGCGACCCAGCCGAGGGTCTGGTGGTGTTGGCGCCACAGACTTGGGCGCGGGGCGAGGTTGAGATGGAGGACCGGGACGGCCATCAGCGTGTCTCCCCGATCACGAAGCGCTCGTCGAGAATGCGCAAGGGCAGATTGCACTCGGGCCAGGCGGGGGCGCCCCAGATGAAGAGCTGTTGGGGGGTGCGGGATTCCCGCTGAAGGAAGGCGGCACTGGGGGAGATTCGCTCCTCGATCCAGGCTTCGGGGGAGAGGGGTTCGGACCACTGGCGCAACAGGCAGAGGGTGCGTCCCCAGGCCACGAGGGTGCCGGCGTATCGCCCGGATTCCGCCGGGCTCAAGGACAGCAGCATGCCCGGGAGCTCGAGGGCAGGGGCCAGCAGGTTGTAGAGGTGCAGCCAGCGGGGGGTGAGGCTATGGAGGTTCCGGTCCAGGCGCAGGCCCAGCTGGAGCAACGTGTTACGCAGCTCCTCACGGATACCGGCGGCCAGCCAGACCCCGGGTTCCACTTCCATGGCCTGCACGAAATGGGGCTCCTCCACGGCCAGGGATTGGGTGAACCGCCACCGGAAAAAGGCCTCCTGGGCTTCCGCCCCGCGCGGGAGTTCGGTGAGATCCCGAAGCAGGAGGGAGGGGGTCCACAAATCCTCCACGACCCAGCGCGTAGGCCCCACCGGCAGGGCCGCCAAAGCCTGGGCCAGCTGGTCCTCGGTGGGTAGCCCTTGCAGGGGACGGCGATGCTGGCCGGCAATAACCCGATTCGCCTCTAGCCACAGCAGGGAGGTGTCGGGCGGGGCCAGGATGGGGAGTTTCACGGCCTGTCTCCGCCCACACGGCCGCCGTCCAGGGAGGAGGATGCGCCGACCCCTGGCCGGTCATCTACCGCAAGATCCTGCTGGGGGACGGGGAAAGGCTGCACAGGTGACTCCTGACTGGCCTGGGAAAGACCCGAGTCTAGCGGGCTTCCAGCCGTTTCCCAAGGGGGGACATCGGCAAGCAAAGGTCGGATCCTGCGCGTGGTGTGGAATGATGGAAGGAGATGTTCCCACTTTCCTTTCCTGGAGCGCTGACCGCGTGCGCCTGATTTCCCTCGAACTCCATGGATTCAAATCCTTCGCCGACGCCCAGAAGCTCAGCTTCCCGGCCGGGATGACGGCCGTTGTCGGGCCCAACGGGTGCGGCAAGTCGAACATCTCCGACAGCCTGGCTTGGGTCTTGGGGGAACAGCGCCCCTCCATGCTGCGCGGCGCGGAGATGGCGGACGTGATTTTCGGGGGCACGGCCCATCGCCGGCCCATGGGCATGTCCGAAGTGAAACTGGTCCTCGAGATGCCCGACCCCACCCTGCCGGGCGCCACCCGCGAGGTCGTGATCTCCCGTCGCCTCTATCGCGACACGGGAAGTGAATACCGCATCAATGGCCGGGAGGCCCGGCTCAAGGATGTCCAGGACCTGCTCCTCGACACGGGCATGGGAACCCGGGCCTACAGCTTCATCCAGCAGGGGCAGATCGATCTCATCCTGAGCAGCAAGCCCAAGGACCGCCGCTTGCTGTTGGAGGAGGCCGCGGGCATCACGCGCTACAAGCTGCGCCGCGCCGATGCCGAGAAGCGGCTGGATGAGACCAGGGCCAACCTCCAGCGGCTGGACGACATCCTGTTTGAACTGAACAAGCAGATGGATTCGCTCCGCCGCCAGGCCTCCCGGGCCCGCAAGGCCAAGGAGCTGGACACGGAGATCAAGGCCACCCAGCGCATCCTGCTCGCGGGCAAGGCGGTGGAGCTGGAGGCGGCCAAGCAGCGCATCCTCGACGAGCTGGATCAGACTGAACGCCGGGTGGCGGAACTCACCGCGCAGGTGTCTGAAAAGGCCTCCGAAGTCGAGGCCCTGCGTCTGTCGGTGGATGAACAGCAGCAGGCCCAGGCGAAGCGCGCCAGCGCGATGCTGGCCCTGGACCAGCGTCTCCAGCTGGCGGATCAGGAACGGGGGTTCCAGGAGGATCGGCGGGGCGAAGCCCAGGAGCAGCGGAGCCGCCTGGAGGAGCGCATACAGGCACTGGCGGCGCGCCTCGCGGAATCAGGGGACTCCTTTTCGGCGCTCGAGGGAGTGCTCAAGGAGGCGTCCGAGCGTTTGGGGGTGTGGGAAGCCGATCTGGCCAAGGCCGAGGAGGCTGTCGCCCTGGCCCAGGGGGCGCTTCGCCACGAGGATGCGGGGCTCCATGCCCTGCGTGAGCGCAAGGCTGAAGGCCAGCAGGAAGCGCTGGCCCGCCAGAAGCAGCGGCTGGGATTGCAGACCCAGATCGCCCAGCTGGAAGGCCGCCTCGATACCTTGAACCACGAGGAATCCGTGCGGGCCCCGCGCCTGGAAAGCCTGCAGTCCGAGACCGTCCAGGTGGAGCGGACCCTGGAGGGTCTATTGGCCCAGCTGGAGCAGGCCGAGGAGGCCTCCCTCGACCAGCGGCGCCGTGCCGAGACTCTGGAGGTGACCCAGCGGACCCTATCGCAGGACCATCACCGCGCCGAAGCGGAACTGGACGCCGCCGAGCGCCGACTGCGGCAGATCTCCGACCTGCTCGCACAGAGCTTCGGGGATGAGGAGCTGCGCAAGGGGCTCACGTGGCTGCGGGAGCAGGGGATCCGTCCCAGCGCTCTGGTGGAACTGTTGACCGTGGACGAGGCCTTGCGGCCCGACCTGGAGCGGCTGCTCGGGGTCTGGCTTCAGTCCCTGTCGGTGGATGCGGATACGGCCCGTCAGGCGGCCGGGGCGCCGGGGCACCTCTTGATGGCCCTGGAAGGCCAAGTGGCCGCACCCCTCGCCCCCGAAGGTTGCGAGCCCCTCAGGGACCATGTGCGCTGGAGTGCCTCCAATCGGCCCCTCGGGGCCCTGGTGGACCGGGCCTTCAGCTGTTCAGACGAGGTGTTGCCGGCCCTGGTCCTGGCCCACCCCGACTTGGCTTTCGTGTCCCCGGGCTTTATCCGCCTGCCTTTCGGTCCGGTGCAACTGGGTGTTTCCGCACCCGCCGCCTCCCCGATCAAGCTGAGGGCGGAGCAGGAGGAGGCCAAGGGCACCCGCGAGGCCCTTCTGGACCGGCTGGAGGAACTGGAGATCCAGCGTGGCCGCGGAGGAGACGAGGCCCGCGCTGCCCGGGAACGATCCTTGGAAATCGATGAGGATCTGCGCGCGCTTCGGGGGAGGGCGGACACTCACACGTCCCAGCGGCTTTCGCTCCAGGGGCAGTTGTCCGAGATCAACGCCGCGAGTGAGCGGGCGGACGCCCTGTGGGAGCAGATCGAAACCGAGATCAAACAGCTTCAAGCCCAGCTGCGTGAACTCGATGAACATCCCGAGGAAGCGGGGGACGCCGTGCTGGAGGAAGCCCTCCTTCAGGCCGAGCTGCGGGTGCGCGAGGCGCGCCAGCGCCTCGACGAACGACGCGACCAGCGGCTGGAGGCCGCCCGGGGTCGAGATGCCGCTTGGGCTGAGCGGGATGGCCACGAGCGTCACCTGAAGCTCTCGCAACGGGGCCGCTTCGATCTCGAGGCCGAACGCCAGCGGCTGGAGGCGGAGGCCATGGAGCAGGTTGAACGCATGGACACCTGCGTGCGTCGCCTGTCCGAATTGGAGGCCGAATCCCAGACCTTCCTCCGGGACCGTGAAGGCGTGCAGACGCTGGCCCGGGACGCTCAGCCCAGGCTCGAACTGGATCAGGAAACCCTGCGGGTGCAGGAGCGGGCCGCCCGCGAATTCCAAGAGGCTTTGGAAAACGCCCGCGCCGAGCACCAGGAAGGGCTGATTCACGGCGCCCAGGTGCAGGGCAGCCAGGAGGCCTTGTCGAAGGAAGTCGAACTGGCCTTGGGTCTGGATATCCCGGCCTTCCTGGGCGGCATCAGTGACGCCGAGCGGGAAGCCTGGGAGGAAGGCGAACTGGTCCATCAGACCCACCTGAATGAACTGCAGGGCCGGCGCATGGATCTGGGAGGGGTGAATCCCCTGGCCATCCAGGAGTTGGAGGAAGCGGAGACGCGGCTGGCTTTCATGAACGAGCAGCGGGCCGACGTCACCGCGGCCATGGCCAATCTGGAATCCACCATCCAGGAGATCAACGCCACCAGCGAAGAGCGGTTCCGGGAGGCCTTCGAGTTCGTGAACGCCCGATTCCAGGAAGTGTTCCGTGAGGCCTTTGGTGGTGGCAGTGCCTACCTCAGCCTGGAGGACCCCAAGAACCTGCTCGAATGTGGCATCGAGATCACCGCGCAGCCGCCCGGGAAGTCCGCCAAGTCACTGACGTTGCTCAGCGGGGGGGAAAAGGCCCTGACGGCCATCTCGCTGCTCTTCGCCATCTTCCACTTCAAGCCCAGCCCCTTCTGTGTGCTGGACGAGGTGGATGCGCCTCTGGACGAGGCCAATGTGGGCCGCTTCGCAGCCATGGTGCAGAAAATGAAGGCCGACACCCAGTTCATCGTCATTACCCACCAGAAGCCCACCATGATTGCTGCGGACACCCTCTACGGCGTCACCATGGAGGAAGCTGGCTGTTCCCGCCTCGTCAGCGTCCACCTGCGGGAGGCGGAGGCCCTGGTCTGATCCCCCTGAATGAGGTGTGGGGAAGACATTAAGGGGTTGACGGACCGGTTTTCGCCTTCCCTGTCCCGGGGTCTATGGCGTTCTTCCCTGTCAATGCGAAAGAAAGCGGAAAATGTGGAAAACCCGAAATCCGAAAGGACCGGTGGATAATGTCAACATCATCTATCTAAGCATTGAAATCAGTAAACTAACATTGATGATAAATTACCCCTACAGGGCCCGGAAATCTGTATCCGGACAGGATTTAGCACCGAGAAAAGGGGGCAATCCGCAGGCTTTTCCACAGTACAAGAAGCCTTTAATGTAACTATCTGGAAACATTCATGTGACCAAGCGGTGACTCGAGGGTCAATCCTGAGATCCAGCCGCCAGGAACTCCGGTCTGAGCCATTCGCGGATGGTGTCGTCGTCTACCCCCAGGCCCGCCAGGTGTTCGGTGGCCATCTTCAGGCTCTGGCCTTCTTCCTGACAGATGA
>JANXYT010000256.1 GCA_025355915.1 Holophagaceae bacterium | reverse complement strand
CATGCCCTCGCGGCTGAAGGCCGCCCAGAAGCTGTGCGAGATGGACAGGCCCATGGCGTAGACGAAGACGGCCAGGCCCAGCTCGTAGACCAGCTTCATCTCCTTGGAGATGTCCTTCTTGAGGACCGGATCCAGGCCCGGGGCCATCACCAGCGCGCCCAGGGCGATGCCGGCGAATAGAATGCTGGCGATGCCGAAGGAGGCACCGGCGATGCGGATCTTGCTGATGGGATAGCCCAACGCCACCACGGCGAACAGCATCAGCAGGGGATTGTGCGCGAAGAAGAAGAGGACCTGCTCGATCATGTTCGCTCCGCTCGGGGTCTGCTGGAGATCATGTCAACCGCTTGATGGCGGCCGCCAGGGCCTCCACCTCGCTGGGCTGCGCGTCCGGAAGCATCGAAAAGCGAAGCACCGAGCGCGCGTCATCCAAACTATACCCTAGGGTCGTGATTGCATGGCTGGGCTTCACGGATCCGCTATGACAGGCGCTGCCGGTGCTCACCGCAAATCCGGCCAGATCCAGGGAGGCATGCAGGGCTTCGCCATTCTTGCCCCGGACCAGGACACAGCTGGTATTGGGCAGGCGTGGCGAGCCCTGGCCGATGACCTCGATGTTCCGGGTCCAGGAGGTGATCTCCGTCTCGAAGGCGTCTCTCAGCGGTGCGAGGGCCGCGTTCTGCTCTTGACGTTCCGTCAAGTGCCGCACCGCCGCCGCCAGACCCAGGATGGCGGGCAGATCCTCGGTGCCGCCGCGGCGACGGCGCTCCTGGGGGCCCTCCATCAGCGCCTCCCAAGGAAGGCCGGGCCGCATCCACAGCAGGGCCGCGCCCCGGGGACCGCCCATCTTGTGACCGCTGAACACGGCGGCGTCGCAGTCTGCCAGGTCCACAGGCACCTTGCCCCAGGCCTGGGCGCAATCCTTGATGCGAACGAGTTCGCCGGCCTTGATCCGCACTGCATCCAGCGCGGACGGCATCCCGTAGAGGATCCCCGTCTCGTTGTTGGCGGCCATCTGCACGACCATGGCGCAGTCCGGGGGAATCTCCGGCAGCCAGGCCACCCGGGACCAGTCCCGCAGGGGATTCAGGCAGGCGCTGTGCTCGCCCGGAAAGACGGCCGCCGGGCGATTTCCCAGCGCCCGATGCAGGCCTCGGATGAGCAGGTGCAGGGCCTCCGTGGCGCTGGCGCAGAAGACCAGCTCCCCGGTCGCCACGCCCAGGGAAGCCGCGATCTCCCGGCGGGCCTCCTCGATCCGGAACCGCGCCCGCTGGCCCTCCCGGTGGGTGCTGGTGGGATTGGCCCAGTCCTCCGCCATGGCCCGGCGCACGGCCTCCACCGCCTCCAGATGGGGCGGCGTCGTGGCGTTGGCGTCGAAGTAGAGGCGATCCATGAAGAAGACATTCAACCGCAGATAACGCAGATGACGCGGATGAATTTTGGTTCCTGATGATCGGCGAGGCTGAGCACGAGATTTTTCAATCTGTTCGAATCTGTGAAATCGGTTGATCCATTGCCTTTTCTGCGTCATCTGCGGCATCTGCGTTTCCATCTTGATCCTGCTGGGGCTCGATGGGCGCTCACCCCTATGAACCGGCTACCCTGGAGCCATGCCCAAATCCCTCGCAGGCAAGCTCGTCGTGGCCATCTCCTCCCGGGCCCTTTTTGATTTCGAGGAGGAGAACCGGGTCTTCGAGGAATCCGACGACCGGGCCTACATGGAGCTCCAACTCTCGCGGCTGGATGTGCCCGCCAAGCCCGGCGTGGCCTTTCCGCTCGTCAAGAAGCTGCTGGCCTTCAACACGGACGACGAAGGCCGCGTGGCCGTGGTGATCCTGTCCCGCAACGACCCCGTGAGCGGTCTGCGGGTATTTCGCAGCGCCCAGGAGTCGAACCTCCAGTTGGAGCGCGGCGTCTTCACCCGGGGCCGGAACCCCTACCCCTACCTCACCTCCATGGGGGCGAATCTCTTCCTCTCCGCCAAGGAGGAGGACGTGCGCGCCGCCCTCGTCGCGGGCTTCGCCGCCGCGCGGGTCTACCCCGACAGCGCCCAGGCCGCGGATCGCCACCCCGACGAGATCCGCATCGCCTTCGACGGCGACGCGGTGCTGTTCAGCGACGAGGCCGAGCGCGTCTATGCCACGGGCGGCCTGGCGGCCTTTCAGGCTCACGAGATCAGGCACGCCACGGTCCCCCTGCCCCCGGGGCCCTTCAAGCCTCTGCTGGAGGCGCTGCGGCCCCTCCAGGACATGGCCGCGGGCGCCCCCATGCGCATCCGCACGGCCCTGGTCACCGCCCGCAGCGCCCCGGCCCACGAGCGCGCCATCCGCACCCTCATGGCCTGGAACATCCAGGTGGACGAGGCCATGTTCCTGGGCGGCCTCGAAAAGGCCGACTTCCTGCGCGAGTTCGAACCCGACTTCTTCTTCGACGACCAGACCGGCTACTGCGACACGGCCTCCCGAGTGGGGCCCACAGGGCATGTGGTGAGCGGCGTCAAGAATGAGGTGGGAGAGCCGCATCAAGGGGATCGGTAGGGCTCGGAACGCTGCGCATTCCGAGCTAGGAGAAGCCACCTCCTTTAACAGGTTGTCAATTTATCTCCAAAGCCGGGCCGCCCCGCGGCCCGGCTTTGGAGCGCGGCACGGTGCCACGGCTAGACTTGAACGAACGGAGGAGCCATGTCCCGGAAGCTGGTGGAGTGCGTGCCGAACATCTCGGAGGGTCGGAATGCCGCGACGATCAAGCAGGTGACGGACGCCATCGCCGCGGTGCCGGGGGTCCAGCTCCTGGACGTGGATCCCGGGGCCGACACCAACCGCACGGTCATTACCTTCGTGGGCGAGCCTGAAGCCGTGCTGGAGGGCGCCTTCCGCTGCATCCGGGAAGCCGCCAAGGTCATCGACATGCGCCAGCACCACGGCGCCCACCCCCGCATGGGCGCCACGGATGTGGTGCCCTTCGTGCCCGTGGACGGTGTGAGCATGGAGGACTGCGCGGTCCTGGCCCGCCGCCTGGGTGAACGCGTAGGTAAGGATTTGGGCATTCCCGTCTACCTCTACGAGGCAGCAGCTTCAAGGCCTGAGCGCCGCAACCTGGCCGAGGTGCGGCGGGGCGAATACGAGGGGCTCGAGAAGAAATTGAAGGATCCCGAGTGGCAGCCCGACTTCGCGGCCCCCTACAACGCCGAAGCCGGCGCCACCATCATCGGCGCCCGGGAATTCCTGGTGGCCTACAACGTCACCCTGAATTCCGCCGACAAGGCCCACGCCACGGACATCGCCTTCGAACTGCGGGAGAAGGGCCGCGTGGCCCGACGTGGCCGCGTGAAACCCTACTACCAATCCGGTGAACTGATCTTTTACGCCGAAGGTTCCTTCCCCTGCGGCAACTGCGATTTCACGGGGAACACATTCCAGGAAACCGTGGACCACTGCGCAAAAGCCCACGGGTACGACCTACCGGCCCTCATGCGCCTGAACGACGTGGACCCGACCAACCCCGCGGGCCAGAAGGTCCGCCGTCGGGGCATCTTCAGCCACTGCAAGGCCATCGGCTGGTACGTGGACACCTACCGCCGCGCCCAGATCAGCGTGAACCTCACCGACTACCAACAGACCGCCCCCCACACCGTTTTAGAGGAGGCTCGCCAGCTGGCCGCCGAGCGCGGACTCGTGGTCACGGGCAGCGAGATCGTCGGCCTGGTGCCCTTCCAGTGCCTGCTGGCCTCGGGTCGCCACTACCTGCAGGCCATGGGCAAATCCACGGGCGTGCCCACCGCCGATATCCTCCAGACCGCCGTCTTCTCCATGGGCCTCGGGGACGTGGCGCCCTTCGAGGTCGAGAAGAAGGTGCTGGGCCTCCCTGCCTACGATCCGAAAGCCCTGGTATCCATGCAGGTCCACGCCTTCACGGACGAAGTCAGCCGTGATACCCCGGCCCCCGGCGGCGGCTCCATTGCGGCCCTGGCGGGCAGCCTGGGCGCGGCCCTCGCCAGCATGGTGGCCAACCTGGCCCAGGGCGGACCGGATGTGGAAAAGGACGCCAAGCTCATCGCCCTCGCCGAGAAGGCGCAGGTTCTCAAGGACCGTCTCATGGTGGCCGTGGATGCCGACACCAACGCCTTCAATGCCTTCATGGACGCCCGCCGCCTGCCGGAGGGCACGCCGGAACAGAAAGCCGCGCGCCAGGCCGCCATGCAGGCCGGCCTGAAAGTGGCCATCGATGTGCCCCTCGACACCGCCAAGGCCAGCCTTGCGGCCTTGGAACTGGCGGGCGAAGCGGCACGCCTGGGCAAGGTGGCCTCCATCACGGATGCGGCTGTGGGTGCCCAGATGGCCCACGCGGGCGTGCGCGGCGGCGTGTGGAACGTGGTCATCAACCTCAAGGACATCACGGACGCTGATTATGTGACCGAGATGCAGACCCAGTGCTCCAGCTTGCTGACGCAAGCTGGCGAGACATTAAAAGAAATCACGGCCTTCGTGGATCAAAAACTGCTGGACCGGTTGAAAAAGAAATAGGCCAATCGGCTGTCAGCTATCGGTCGCTGAGAGCTGACAGCTGATGGCTGATGGCCAGCTCTATTCCGCCATCCAGAAGAACAGCGCTGTCATGCGCTTGGTGGCGAGGTCGTGGCCGAAGTAGCCCGTGGCCGAGTGCACCAAGTCCGCCTGGTAGAGCAGCAGGCGGTTGAACACGTTGGGAATGGACAGCTCTGGGTGCCAGGCCTGGAGCGGCAATCCGGTCACGCCCAGGGCCTCCCGCAGGTTGGCGTGGGGCGCCGGGCAGACGTTTCCGCTGAGGGTGCCGTTGGGATAGCGCAGGCGGTAGAACGTGGTGCCCGCGCCCGAAGGAGCCCTGGGGGTGAGGTAGATCACGGCTGCGTAGCGGCAGAGCCTCCGCGAATCCGTGTGGGGCCTTGGCCCCGATTCCTTCGCCCCCACCACCTGCACCACGTTGTGGTTGAGGTAGGCGCCGTCGGACGCGGTTTCCGACCACAGGCGCCGAGTACCCGTCAGTTCCCGGACCTTGGCCTCCAGCGGTGCCAGTTCCTCGGGCCGCAGGGCATTCCGGGAGCGCATGCCGGGCCAGGTTTCGCGGGTGTGGGGGAACCCCAGCTCCCATTCGTCCAGGGTCTGAAATCGCCCGGCCACCGCCTCCGCATGGGCCAGGATCCCGTCCACAATCCAGTAGTCCCGTCCCTCCTGGGGCCTGCGGTAGGGCAGCGAGGGCAGCCGCTTGGCGGCGGGTCCGGGCAAAGGCATGGTGCATCTCCAGCGGCTTGATCCAGCCTACACCGGACGCGGGAAGGGGCCCGCAGGCCCCATTCCCAGCCGCACGACGGAGCCGCTACTCGTAGATGCCCGCGCCGATCACCATGCCGTTGAAGAGTTCCACAAACGAGGCCTTCTTCATGACCTTGTTGCCCTGGGCGGGGTTCAGTTCCTTGTACTCGATCCAGCCATTGCCCTTTTCCTTCACCAGCTTGGTCCAGTCCTGGATCCAGGCCTTGCCATCGGGATCCTTGGAGGCCCAGCGGTTCACGCCCACCAGCTCGCGCCGCACCCCATGGGCCACCACCTTGCCCTCCAGGTCGTAGACGAAGATGTACAGATCGTTGTTCTGCCCCTTGTTGAAGTGGAACTGGCCCTTGGGGCCACTCACTTCCTCCGTGAATTTCTCCTTGGGGTTCTTCTTCGCGAACTCCACGGCCTGCTTCACGAAGGCCTTGGCCTGATCGCGGGTCTGGGCGACCAGCGGGAAAGCCACCATGGTGGCCAGAGTCAGTGCTGCCCATGTCATCTTGCGCATACCATCCTCCCAATGGGGCCCTCCATGGGCACCTCCCCATCTTTGCGGAGAATTGATCCATCTTCATGAGAATGGAACATTCCCTGGATTTTTGTCCGCCGCGATTCAACTCCCGAGGGACGGGCACCGAAACACTACTTCTGGATAAGGTTCCAATCCCGCATGGAGGGTTACCCGATGAACCATAAGGGTCTGGCCCTGAAATTCTTCCTGCCCGTGTCTTTGTCCCTGGCGGTGCTATTAGGCATCGTCATTTGGGGCGTCAGCGGCTACCAGACCTCCCAGGCCGAGAAAGCCTTCGAGGCGCAACTGACCTCCCTGGCAGTCGCCTCGCGGTCCATGTTCCACGCAGA
>JANXYT010000224.1 GCA_025355915.1 Holophagaceae bacterium | reverse complement strand
CCGCTGGATCGTCCGGACGATTGGCCGCGGTAAGGAAGCAGGGCATCAGGGTTCCGTCGAGCTTCTCGATGCAGAAGCTCTTCTGATGTTCGCGCAAGGACGTGACCAGCACCTCCTTGGGCAGCTCCAGGAAATTCTCCGGAAACTCGCCGCGCACGATCTTAGGGAACTCCACGATCTCGGCCAGGGTGTCCAGCAGCTCCGCATCGGCCACCACACGCCCGCCCACTTCGGCAGCGAGAGCTTCCAACTGCTGGGCGATACGGGACCGGCGCACGTCGACGCTGACGACGACGCCCGCAGCCTCCAAGGCCGCTTCATAGGCCTCGGGTGTGGCGATCTGGACCGGCTCGGGGTGCGCGCGATGGTGGAGACGGTGGCCCCAGGTGGTGTTCGAGGCAGTCACGCCATCCACCGTGATGGGCACCACTTGATCGCCGAAGAGGCAGAGGATGTTGCGGATGGGCCGCACGAACTCAAACTCCGACGTGCCCCAGCGCATGGCCTTGGGCACGTGCAGTCCCGCGATGAGACTGGGGAGGGCCTCCGCCAACAACTCCGCCGTGGGCCGCCCCTGCTTGGTGATCGTCACCACCGCGCAGGGTTCCTTCTTCCCCGCGGGTTGTTCGAAGCGCACGGCAGAGAAATCCACGCCCCACTTCTCCGCGAATTTCAGGCCCTGGATCGTGGGCTTGCCGGCCTCATCCAGGCACATGCGCTGCGGCGGGCCCACCTGGGTTTCGGTCTGGTCGGGCTGTTCCATGGGAAGAAATTCAATCAGCCAAGCCAGTTTCCTGGGCGAGTAGCAGAAGCTAATGAAGGCAGTTGGATCGATCTCGTCAGGAACCGGTTCAAACAAATTAGAAGGCCAATCAGATTCCCTCTCGCCACGAGGCTGAATCGAATGTCTGAGGGTCTGAGAAACAAAATCGTGGAGCTTGATGGCGAGTTCTCCGCTCAGCGGCCTCAGGAACCGCGCCGGAATCTCCTCGCAGTGCAGTTCCAGCAGGAAGGTCCTGGTGGCGCTCACCTGGCACCTCCCGCCATCTTGGCTTTTTTATCTGCGCCGTCTGCGACATCTGCGGTTTCATTCTTGGCAGTTTCAAATTCCAGAAATGCCTTCGCGCACCCGCACGCCAGATCCCGCACCCGCTTGATGATGCCGGGCCGCTCCGTGGTGCTCACGGCGCCGCGGGCGTCCAGCACGTTGAAGGTGTGGCTCATCTTCAGGGCCTGCTCGTAGGCGCTGAGGAAGTGGCCGTGGTCCTTGAGCAGGCGCCAGCCCTCCTTCTCGAAGGCTTCGAACAGGGTGCGGTGCAGATCGATGTCCGCATGCTCGAAGCTGTAGGCGCTCAGCTCGAATTCCTCGCGCTGGCGCATCTGGCCGTAGGTCACGGGGAACACGCCGTCGTCCGTCTTCACCTCGCCATGCACCAAGTCGAAGATGTTGTCGTAGCCGCCCAGGAACATGCAGATGCGCTCGATGCCGTAGGTCAGCTCGGCGCTCACGGGCCGGCAGTCCAGGCCCCCCACCTGCTGGAAGTAGGTGAACTGGCTGATCTCCATGCCGTCCAGCACCACCTGCCAGCCCACGCCCCAGGCGCCCAGGGAGGGCGATTCCCAGTTGTCCTCTTCGAAGCGGAGGTCGTGTTTGGAAAGGTCGATGCCCAGGGCCTCCAGGCTTTCGATGTAGAGCTCCTGCACCTTGGCGGGGCTGGGCTTGAGGAGCACCTGGAACTGGAGATGCTTGTAGACGCGAAAGGGGTTCTCGCCGTAGCGGCCGTCTGCGGGGCGGCGCGAGGGTTCCACGTAGGCCACGTTCCAGGGCTTGGGGCCCAGCGCACCGAAGAAGGTGAGCGGGTTCATGGTGCCCGCGCCCTTTTCCAGATCGTAAGGCTGGCCGATGAGACAGCCCCGGTCGGCCCAGAACCGCTGCAGGCGGAGGATCAGTTCCTGGATGTGCATGGGGGCTCGCCAAAACGAGCATTGTAGCGGCTTTTCAGGCTCCAGTAAGCTTCAGGCCTGTGGGTCCAGGCGCCGATGGTGAGGATGCTGTGATGGCCGTACTCGGTATCGCTTGCTAGAATCCTCGTTTCCCGGGGATTGCATGACCCGAAAAATCGCACTCCTGGCCATTGGTGGCAACGCGCTGCTAAAAGAGAAAGAACGCGGGCTCCAGGAGGAGCAGCTGGAGAATGCGCGAGAAACGGCGGAGATGCTGGCAAAGGTGGTGGCCGAGGGTTACGCGCTCTGCGTCGTGCATGGCAATGGCCCCCAGGTGGGCAACCTGCTCATCCAGCAGGAGGCGGCTTCCGGCCAGGTTCCTCCCTACAGCCTGGATGTCTGCGGGGCCATGACCCAGGGTTCCATGGGCTACATGCTGGAGCGCATGCTCATCAACCGCCTGCGCTTCCTCGGCGTGGAGGCGCCGGTGACCTCCGTGCTCACCGAAGTGGTGGTGGACAAGGAGGACAAGGGCTTCCAGGACCCCACCAAACCCGTGGGCCCCTTCTATCCGGAATTTCGCGCCATCGAGTTGATGCGCTCCCACCGCTGGAAGATGAAGGAGGATTCCGGCCGCGGCTGGCGCAAGGTGGTGCCCTCGCCCAATCCGCTTGAGATCGTGCAGCTCGACGCCATCAAGACCCTGCTGCAGGCCGGCAACTCTGTGATCGCGGGCGGCGGTGGCGGCATCCCCGTGATCCGCGATGCCAGTGGCTACCTGGTGGGTGTGGAGGCGGTCATCGACAAGGATCGCCTCAGCGCGTTGCTGGCGACGCAGCTGGGTGCAGACCTCTTCATCATCCTCACGGGCGTCGCCAAGGTGGCCCTGGATTTCGGCAAACCCACGCAGCGGTGGGTGGACCGCCTCACCGCCAGCGAAGCGCGGAGGCACCTGGCCGAGGGCCAGTTCCCCCCGGGCAGCATGGGCCCCAAGATCGAAAGTGCCCTGGGTTTCCTGGATGGGGGGAACTGGCCCTCGGCCAGGTGCCTCCGCGCTTCGCTGGCGGTGAGGCGGTCCACCCACCGCTGCGTGGGTTTGCCGAAATCCAGGGCCA
>JANXYT010000214.1 GCA_025355915.1 Holophagaceae bacterium | reverse complement strand
GGCTGACCTGCCTCCTGCGGCCACCCTGCAGGGCGTGGGCGCGGTGATGTTCGCCGATCACCTCCTGGGCTTCGAAGTAGCGGGCCTGCTGCTGCTGGCGGCCATGGTGGGCGCCGTGGCGCTCGTGAAAAGGAACCTGTGATGAGCGCACCCCTGATGCCTCTCTTCAGCGTCGGCGAAGGCGCCATTGATGTTCCGAACGTCTCGCGTATCGGCGGAGCCGATGCCGAGAAGAGAACCTTGTGAGGGGCGGGCGATGACCGGAATGGACGCGATCCTCCACGGCGGCCTCCAGGGGTACCTGGTGGTGGCGCTGCTTCTGTTCTCCCTGGGCCTGGCCACGGTGCTGCTGCGCCGCACCCTGCTCCTGCAGTTCATGGGCATCGAACTGATGCTGAACGCGGCCAACGTGGCCCTCCTGGCCTTCGCCCGCTTCCGCGGCGGCGACGCCCAGGCCATGGTGTTCTATCTCTTCATCATCGCCGTGGCCGCCTGCGAGGCAGCGGTCGGCCTGGCGCTGGTCATCGGCCTCTATCGCCACCGGGACACCACCGACTCGGACCGGGCGTCCAGCCTGAAGCAGTGAGGATGCGATGAACAAGTACTACTGGCTCATTCCGATCCTCCCCCTGCTGGGCTCGGTCTTCAACGGCCTGCTGGGCAAGCGCCTCGGCAAGGGCGCCGTCACGGTCGTCGGCCTGGGCGTCGTGCTCGGATCCCTCCTGCTGGCCACCTCGGCCTTCTTCGCCATGAAAGGGATGCCGGACCATCGGCTCGTCCTGACCTACGGGGAATGGATGGCCACCGGAGCCCTCAGCGTGCCCTTCGGCCTGGTCATCGATCCCCTCAGCGGCACCATGATGCTGGTGGTCACCGGCATCGGCTTCCTCATCCACCTCTACTCCGTGGGCTACATGCATGACGACGAGGGCTACGGGCGGTTCTTCTGCTACCTGAACCTCTTCGTGTTCTTCATGCTCACACTGGTGCTGGGCTCGAGCCTGGTGCTGATGTTCGTGGGCTGGGAAGGCGTGGGCCTCTGCTCCTACCTGCTCATCGGCTACTTCTTCGAAACGGATTTCGCCCCGGACGCCGGCCTCAAGGCCTTCCTCATGAACCGCGTGGGCGATCTGGGCGTGGTCATCGGCATGATGGTCCTCTTCGCCGCCTTCGGAACGCTGACGGTGGCCGACATCCTCACCCAGTCTGGCCACCTCGCTCCCGAGGTGGGCTTCGGGGTCCTCACGTTCGCGACCCTGATGCTCTTCGTGGGCGCCACGGGCAAGAGCGCCCAGCTGCCCCTCTACCTCTGGCTGCCGGACGCCATGGCGGGTCCGACGCCCGTGAGCGCCCTCATCCACGCGGCCACCATGGTGACCAGCGGTATCTACCTGATCTGCCGCCTGGCCCCGGTGTTCACGCTGACGCCCATCACCATGGATGTGGTGGCCTGGGTGGGCGCGGCCACGGCGCTTTTCGCCGCCACCATCGGCCTGGTGCAGCGCGACATCAAGAAGGTGCTGGCCTATTCCACCGTCTCCCAGCTGGGCTTCATGTTCCTGGGCCTGGGCGCCTCGGGCTTCGCCGCGGGCTTCTTCCATGTGTTCACCCACGCCTGGTTCAAGGCCCTCCTCTTCCTCGGGGCCGGCAGTGTGATCCTCGCCATGCATCATGAGCAGGATCTCTTCAAGATGGGTGGTCTGAAGGCCAAGATGCCCATCACCTTCTGGACCATGCTGATCGCGACCCTTGCCATCATCGGTTTCCCTGGAACTTCCGGCTTTGCCAGCAAGGACGAGATCCTCTACCTGGCCTACCTGAAGAACCCGGTCTTGTGGGTGATCGGTGTCGTTGCCGCCTGCTGCACGGCCTTCTACATGCTGCGTTTGTTCACGCTGACCTTCCTCGGAAAGGCTCGCGACCACCACGCCTACGACCATGCCCACGAAAGCCCCGCCACCATGACGCTGCCCCTGGCCCTGCTGGCCCTGGGCTCGGTGCTGGCCGTCGGGCTGGGCTGGCCCAAGGCTTTCGGCGGCGATTTCCGAATCGAAGGTTGGCTGGCACCCGCCACCACCTTTGGTCAGCTCCATGTCGCCCACGGCGAGCACGGCAGCCATCCGCTGGCCTGGGCCCTGGCGTCTGTATCCACCATTCTGGGGCTCGGCTTCGCCGCCTTTGGCTACCTCAGCTACAAGGACGGGTTGGCCGTATCGGAGGCTCGCGCTGCGAAATTCCCATTCCTCCACAACCTGCTGCTGAACAAGTACTACGTGGACGAAGGCCTGGAGCTCTACCTGCTGCGGCCCATCCGCTGGTTCGGGAACGTGCTGTGGAAGCTCTTTGACGTGATCATCATCGATGGTGTGGGCGTGAACCTGCCGGGTGCGTTGGCCCGGGTTTTCGGGGACTTCACGGCTCTGTTCCAGACCGGCCGGGTGCGCAACTACGCCCTCAGCATGGCGCTGGGGGCCGCGATCCTCCTCTATGTCTTCCTGAAGTAGGTGGGGCGATGACCTGGCTGAACTCCCACCCCCTCACCTTTCTGGTGTTCGCGCCGACGCTCCTGGGCTTGCTGATCCTGGCGCTGCCCCACGCTCTCGGCCGCCTGGCCCGCCTGCTCGGGTTCCTGGGGGCCCTGGCCTTCTTCGCCCTCAGTCTCTCCTGGCTGCTGGGACACAGCGGCGGGGCGGTGATCGCGGAACGCGCCCCCTGGTTCACGCTTGTCGGCCTGCCGGTGGACTACGCGCTGACCGTGGATGGGTTGAACCTGTGGCTCGTGCTCCTCACCACCTTCCTCGTGCCGCTCACCATGCTGGGCACCTGGAACAGCCTCAAGGACCGCATCGGCACCTTCGCGGCCCTTTTCCTCCTGCTGGAGACCGGGATGCTGGGGGCCCTGATGGCCCAGGACCTGTTCTTCTTCTACCTGTTCTGGGAAGCCATGCTGATCCCGATGTATTTCATGATCGGGGTCTGGGGCGGCGATGAGCGCCGCTACGCCGCCAACAAGTTCTTCCTCTACACCTTGAGCGGATCGCTGCTCTGGCTGGTGGCGCTGCTCTACCTGGCGAACAAGGCTGGTGGCTTCAACCCCGTGGTGATGGGCCAGGCGGCATCGGCTCTGCCCTTCAGCGTCCAGAGCTGGTTGTTCATCGCCTTTGCCGTGGCCTTCGCCATCAAGGTGCCGCTGTTCCCGCTCCACACCTGGCTGCCGGATGCCCACGTGCAGGCGCCCACGGCGGGTTCGGTCATCCTCGCCGGGGTGTTGCTGAAGCTGGGCGGATACGGGTTCATCCGCTTCGCCATTCCCATGTTCCCCCAGGCGGCCATGCACTATGCCAAGCCCCTCGCCATCCTCAGCGTCATCGCCATCGTCTATGGCGCGCTGGTGGCCATGGTGCAGCGCGACATCAAGAAACTGGTGGCCTACTCCTCCGTGAGCCACATGGGCTTCGTGATGCTGGGGCTGGCCTCCATGACGGTCATCGGCACCCAGGGCGCCATGCTGCAGATGCTCAACCACGGCATCAGCACCGGCGCGCTCTTCCTCCTGGTGGGCATGCTCTACGACCGGGCCCACACGCGCATGATCGCCGACTTTGGTGGCGTGGCCGTGAAGATGCCCGTGTTCACCGCCTTCTTCTTCATC
>JANXYT010000194.1 GCA_025355915.1 Holophagaceae bacterium | reverse complement strand
CGGCCGTTGTGTTGATGGCGGTGGTTTTCAAACCCGCGAAGTGAGCCGTGGCCAGGGTGGTGACGTTGTGGCAGGCGACGCAACCGGCCGAAACATGATTGCCCCGGCTGTGCTGGCCCGAACCGGGGCTGTTGTACTGCGTGGTGCCCGAAGTCGTGTGGCAGGCTGTGCATTGGCTGTTGACGTTGATGGAGGCCGTCCAGGCGACAGGCTGGCCCCCGTGGCAGCTGACGTTGGAGCAGGTCTGGGCGGAGCTGTTGAAGGCGGCCGTGCCCGTCTTGGCGTTGTACGAGGTGCCGGGGAAGGCCACCTCGCCGGGGGCAAGCCTTGAGCCATTCAGCCCGGGCCGGTTGTTGGCGTGGTTGTAGTGGGTCGTGGAGCCCGTATCGGCTCCGCTATGGCAGTCCGCGCAGGATCCCGCCAGCTCCGGCAGGGCATTGTGTTTCGCGTGTTTCCCGGCGATGTCCGGGAAGGTAGTCCCCACGGGTGGTTTGCCATGGCAGGAGGCGCAGTTGGCCACGGTCAGAGGCGACCCGGCGGTGTGGCAGGTGGTGCAGGTGGGGGCGGTGCTCATGGGCGAGACGCTGCCGGTGAGGGCATGGCAGGTCTTGCAGTTGGAATCGAAGCCCGCTTGATTCACGGTGGTATGAGCGGAGGCCTGGTACGGCACCGCATGGTTGGCGCCGCCGACCCAGGTGAAGTTGCTGTGGACCTGGCTGTGGCAGGTGACCGTGCAGGTCTGAGTGGCCGGGGTGTAGGTGCCTCCGGCGAGCGAGATGGTCCCACTGGCGGGTCCCTCCATCTGGGTGGTGGCGAGGGCCGTGAAGTGGTTCAGCGCCCCGGTGCTGCCATTCGCCAGGTTGTGGCAGTCGACGCACTGCGCGTTCACGGTGCCGCCCAGGTGGAAGGCATGCAGGCCCGAGTAGGCGCTGTTGCTTTCCGGCAGGCCCGCGGCGGTGCCCAGGCTGTGGCAGGCCCGGCAGCCAGCCTCGGTGGTCACCGCGATGGAGCCGGTGCGCCAGTTGGGCGCGGTGAGGCCACCGTGGCAACGGATGTTGGAGCAGGTCAAGGCCGCGCCATCGAAGCTTGCGGTGGCGGACTTTCCGCTGACCGTGGCCAGGAAGGCCGTCACGCCCGGGGCCACCCGGAGGGCGTCCTTGCCCGGGCGGGCATTGGCATGGTCGTAGTGGGTCTGGGATCCGGCGTCCGCGTTGCTGTGGCAGGTGCTGCACTGCGCGGTGAACCCGGTCAGCGCGTTGTGCTTGGCGTGGGTCCCGGCGACGTCGGGGAAGACGGTGCCCACGGGCGGCTTGCTGTGACACGAGGCGCAGTTGGTCACGGTCAGAGGCGACCCGGCCTGGTGGCAGGTGGTGCAAAGCGGTGCGCTGGAATTCGGGGACGACCCCGACACCGCGTGACAGCTGCCGCAACTGCTGGTGAACGAGGTCGGGTTGTTGACGCTGGTGTGGGCGGTTCCGGTGTAGGGCACCGCATGGCTGCCGCCGCCCTTCCAGGTGGAGGCGGCGCTGTGGCTGTGACCATGGCAGCTGAAGGCGCCGCCGGTGCCGCAGCCCTGCGTGGCGATGTCATAGGCGGCGGCGGGCGTGGTGGTGCTGAAGGCCACGGTCTGTCCCGCAGGTCCTTCCATGGGCGCGGTGTTGAGGGACTTGAAGTGGTTCAGGGCCCCGGTGGTGCCATTGGCCATGTTGTGGCATTCCACGCACTGGAGGTTCTGCGTGGAATTCAGGTGCAGGGCATGGAGGCCTGAGTAGGGGCTGTTGTTCTCGGGCGTGCCCTGGGCGGTTCCAAGGGCGTGGCAGGCGCGGCAACCCGCCTCGGTGTTGGGGGCGAGGGTGCCGTTCAGCCAGCTCGGGGTGACCTGGCCGCCATGGCAGCTCACGTTGCTGCAGGTCTGGGTTGTGGCGTTGAAGCTGACCGCCCCTGCCTTGGCGCGGTAGGCGGGATCCGTGGCCACCAGGCCGGGGCCCACGCGCAGCGCGTCGCGGCCGGGACGGCCATTGGCGTGATCGTAGTGGGTCTGGGTGCCGGAATCGGCGGCCTGATGGCAGGCTGCGCAGGCGCCGGCCACGTTGGCCAGGGCATTGTGCTTGGCGTGGCTTCCGGCGATGTCTGGGAAGGCCGTGCCCACCGGCGGCTTGGCGTGGCAGGAGGTGCAGTTGCTCAGGGTCAGGGGCGAGCCCGCCTGGTGGCACACGTTGCAGAGCGGGGCCGTGGCGATGGGGGACACCCCCGACACGGCATGGCAGAGTCCGCAGTTTGCATCGAAGCCCGCCTGCCCCACGCCGGTGTGGGTGGTGGTCAGGAAGGGCACCGCATGGTTGGGCTGGCCGGGACCGTTCACATGGCAGGCCACGCTGTTGGCCGTGGCCGAGAAGCAGCTGGGCGCGCTGGGGTCGGGCGCCGGGCGGCCCTTGGTACCGTCATGGCAGATGGCGCAGGCCACAGCGCGGTTTCCCGCATCCCGGTGGGAGGCCACGTAGCCGGGGAAGATCCCCACCGGCGCCGCATGCCAGACATTGGCGTGGGCCTTTCCCTGGGTGTGGCAGGTGGTGCACTTCGTGCTGGCGGAGCCGCCCGCAAAGCTGGTGGTGCCCGGCGTGCCGTGGCAGGTCTGGCAGGAGGCCAGATCCTTCTTGGCCTCAAGGCCGTGGAAGGCCGTGCTGGTCGCTTGGGTCCAGATCGCGCCCAGGGCATGGGGCGCCGCCCCGGGTCCGTGGCAGAGGGTGTTGTTGAAACATCCGGGCGCGGTACCTGCCGGGGCAGCGGTCGCAGGATGCCCCACGGGGTTGACGGGGGCGCCGGGGAAGTGGCACTTGGCGCAGACGGCCGCATTCGCAGGATCGGTGGTCGCGTGATTGGACGCGGTCGTGTGCCAGGGCTTGGCGGGATGGGGTGCGGCCACGCCGTGGCAGGACGTGCAGGAAGTTGAGGTGCCATTGGTGGCCTTCAGCGACGTCGCGAAGGCGGCGCCATGGCAGACCTGGCAGGAGGCGAAGCCGGCGCCGGTGCTATCAGGAGCGAGCTTGGCCCGAAGGCCGTGGGCTCCAGGCAGGGCCCAGCCGGGGATTGGATCGTGGTGGCAGGCGGCCGTGAAGCAGGAGGCCTTGGCGATTCCGCCTGACAGATCCTGTCCATGGCAGCCCTTGCACTGATCGATCGAGACCAGGGCGGCACCGATGTGGCTGGTGATGAACCCCGCGGGATGGGACCCCTGGGCCGTGATGAGGTTGACGCCGCCGCCGCCGTCCCGGCTGGTGGAGCAGGCCAGGAGGCCCGCCAGGCAGAGAACCACTGCGACGCAGCGCGCATGCCAAGGTGTCCGTGGGTCCCTCATGGTGTCCACCCTTCATCCATTTGTTTGTAAATAGGCCGTACTTCGGAGGCGAGCCCCCCGCATCACTTGTGGCAGGCCCTGCAGCGTTCGTTGTTGGCCCTGCCGTGGCACGTGTAGCAGCGGGCCGGATCCAGCTTCCCGTCGATCTGGTGTTGGGAGATGTAGACAGCTGGATGCGGGGTAGCTCGGTCCGGGCGGTTGCCCAGCAGCACGGCGGGCGGAATCATCGTCTTCCCGGAGTGGCAGTCCGCGCAGAAGGACTGGCCGTGGCAGGCGGCGCAGGTGCCCGCATCCCGGCCCGAAGCGAGGCCATGGTCCTTCAGGAAGGCCGGCGTATGGTCGAAGGCCGAGTAGGGCTTCCGCGCACCGGCGAAGGTCTCGCTTTCGTGGCAGCTGGAACACATGGGCCGGCCCGGGCCGAGCTTCTCCGGATGCGTGGGGGCAAAACTGGTGTCCGGTGACAACAGCGAGCAGGCATTGAGGAGGCCCAGACAGAGCGCCAGCCCCAACCCCAGATAGCGCGAAACTTTGGAGCCCCTCACTTGCCACCCCCCTTGCCACCGGAGCCAAAGCGGAAGTCGATCCTCAGGAGGCCCCGGACCTCCTTCTTGTAGAGCGCGTTCATGCCATAGCTGACATCCCCCGACACGGTCAGGCCTCCGGTCGGCCGGAAGCCCAGCGACGCCACGCCCAGGTAGGATTTGGGCTCCCCGTTGAGCATGGGATTGTTCTTGTCGTCAAAGACATAGCTCAGGCCATCGAGGCTGAGGTAGTACCGCCCTGCGTCATGCAACAGCCAGAGCCGGGTTTCGTGGTGCGAGAGGCTGTAGAACGCCACGGTCCCTCCAATAAGGGGAACCTCCGACGCGGTGACGCGGTGGTAGGCCAGGCCCGATTTGAGTTTCAGGCGCTCCGAGGTCGTCCGGAGCTCCACCCCGGCCCGGGAACTGTCGCCATTGCCCTCCCGGCGGGCCTTCCGGTAGTCCGCGCTGAACTGGAGGGGTCCGCCGATGCCGAACGAGAGCAGGCCCGAGTGGGCCTTGTACTTCTCCGTCTCGATCTGGCGGAACAGGGCGGGCAGGTTGGTGCCCGCGTAGTAGTCCTTGAAGTTCCGCTCCACATAGTTGCCGGAGAACTGGATCGTCCGGGTGAGCTTCCAGCTCATGAGGTAGTCCTGCCCGGCCAGGCGCGAGTTGCCACTGGAGACGGCCGCGCCGTCGGACGTCTTCTCATTGAAGGTCACCCGCCCGCTCACGTCGAACGAGGCGTGGGGCGAGAGGCGGAGATCCGCGCCCAGCAGCTTCCGGGAATGATCCTCGAGCACCGGCTGACCCGGCAGAGCCGGTTGTGCCTTGGGCTGAGTGCCATCCTGCAGGTAGGAGAGGCCGAGTTCTCCGTACCGGTTGGCCCGCCAGGCGAGGCGTCCGCCGACCATGAAATCCCGGGGGGCGGCCTTGGGCGCGCCCTCCGGGTCGTAGTTCACGGGTTTGCCGCCGAACACGGCGATGGTGAACCCGCCCCGCAGGTCAGCCCGTGCGCTCATCCCGTCCACCGTTTCCAGGCCCGCGGCCCCCTGGGCGGCGAACCGGCCGAGCTTGACCTCGCCGTTCGACTTCGGGGCGCGGTACAGGAAGTAGGCGTAGGTCAGATCCCCCCCACCCTTGCCGCCGGGGGAACTCTGATCCGCCAGATCCGTCTTGCCCCAGCCAAACAGATGCAGGGACCAGGGCGCCTCGCCCAGCCCGGTGGCATCGATCCCCACGAACTGGGTCAACGGGACATAGCGGTTCTTGCTGAGGTCCGGATAGGACTGGGTCCAGTACCGCGCCAGGGTGGTGCCATAGGCCTCCACCTCCGCGGCGGGCGCGCCCAGGGGGAGCAACACCGCGGTGAGCAGGAGGACTCTGGAGGTGGGGGAAATCCCCGTTCGGGCCATGGCGGCGACCTTTATGTGAGAGCAGCGAGATCACCTTAGAGCATAGGGAAGACCTTTGTGAAAACGATCACAACATGAATGACTGGTTGACTTGCATTCTC
>JANXYT010000166.1 GCA_025355915.1 Holophagaceae bacterium | reverse complement strand
CCCCGGGCTGGCTGCCGAAGCCGCGACCGGCGTTGGCCGTGGGGGCCAGCCCCATCTCCGCGGCGGTCTTGAGGGTGTGGAGGTAGGTCTTCAGCACCCCGCCTTCCAACAGCACGTTGCGCCGCGTGGGGAGGCCCTCGGCGTCCCAGGGCTCGGTGCCCAGGGCGGGGCAGCCGGGCCCCTCGGCGAGGCGCCCGTCGTCCACGAGCGTCAGCAGGGGCGAGGCGATAGGCTCACCCAGCTTTCCCGCGAACAGGCTGCGCTGCTTAATGACGGATTCCGCATCCAGCATGCCGGCCACGATGCCCAGCAGGTCCACGGCCACCTCCGGGTGGAGCACCACGGCATATTTCCCCGCCGGCAACCGCTGGGGATTCAGCTTCCGCTCGCCCTTCAGGGCCGCCTCGGCGCCGATGGCGGCTAGGTTGAGGTTGGGCCGGCGAGACACATCCCAGTGCCAGGCGGCCTGCCGTTCCTCGCCGTCGGCCACGGCCAGTTCGATGGAAGCGGAGCAACTGGAGTAAACGTCGGGGGTCCGCACGCCTGTCTGCGTGAGCAGCAGGCTGGCGCCGGAACCATCGCTCCAGGCGGATTCCCGCACAGCCGCGACCTTGGTGGAGGCGCGCCGGGCTTGTGCCTCCAGATCAAGGGCCCAGGCGATGCGCTGTTCGGGCGTGATGGCCTCAATGGCCGCGCTGAAGCGGCTGGGAAGGTCATCGATGCCGGAGGGATCGGCCTGCCGCAGCCAACGATCCTCGTCCCCGAGGGCACTCAGTTCCCACGCCTGGGTGAACAGGTTCCTGAAATCCGGGGCGGCGAGATCGGTGGTGGTGGCCAGGCCCGTGCGGAAGCCCTTGCCTCCGGCGCGGATCACGCGCACGCCGAGGCCACCGCGCTTGCTGACTGTGAGGTCCTCCAGGGCGCCGTTCTGCACCTTGGCCTTGCGGCTGCGGGACACGGAGAGGAATGCTTCCGCCCCCTCCGCGCCCAGCTTCAGCGCGTGCTGGATGCCGTCCTGGAGACGGGCCTCGAGGGACTCGGGGATGAAGGTGGTGAACGGGTTGGTCATATTAGGGGTCTCGATATCTAGGGAAAACATATTCACCACGAAGACACGAAGGCACGAAGCCAACAAGTCAAAGGACCACGCGGCGGATTCCATCCTTGTAGGCAGGAACATTGAAGTTCATGAGAAAACCAAGCTGAAGTCCCGATAGCCGGAGGTAACTCATCAGCTGGGCTTTGTGAACGGCGAGAATGGTTTCAACGGCTTTCACTTCCAGGATGATGGCTCCGTCCACCAGTAGATCCAGTCTGAGCGGATCTTCGAGGAGAATTCCCTTGTAGTGCAGAGGCACCTGAATCTGACGCTGGGCCGAGAGGCCCCTGGAAGTGAGTTCGTGCACCAATACAGATTCATAAACCCGTTCTAGCAGACCTGGTCCTAACTCCCGGTGAACGTGGAACCCAGCATCCACGACCTCCCGCGCCTTGGCCTCCAGCTCTTCTCCCAAATCCCACATAGCCTTGCCCTTCCTTTTCGTGTCTTAGAGTTTTCGTGGTGGATCTTTTGACGCTTTCTAGATCACGCTCGGCAATGGTTCGGCGGTGCCGCCAACGACGAGGGCGGGGCAGAGGATGGTGGGGAGGGCATCGCTGACGGGCACACCCTGGCCGTCCTTCCCGCAGGTGCCGATGTCGAAATGGTGCAGGTCGCTGCCGATGCGGGTGAGCCCCTTCAGCACCTCCGGGCCGCAGCCGCTGAGGGTGGCGTTCTTCACGGGGTATTTGGCGACACCATTCTCCACCCAGTAGCCCTCGGTCACCTGGAATACGAAGTTGCCGGTGACTGTGTCCACCTGGCCACCGCCCATGCGCTTGACGAGCAGGCCACGATCCAGGTCGCGCAAGATGGCTTCCGGCGCTTCGGTTCCGGCGGCCAGGAAGGTGTTGCGCATGCGCGGGATGGGCAGGTGGCGGTAGCTTTCCCGGCGACCGTTGCCCGTGGGTTCCGAATCCATCTTCCGGGACGTCTTCCGCGACTGCAGGTAGGCCTTCAGGATGCCGTTCTCGATCAGCACCACCCGGCTCACCGGGTGCCCCTCATCGTCGATGGCCTGGCTGCCGCGCTTGTGGGGCAGGGTGCCGTCGTCGATGATCGTCACGCCCTCGGCGGCCACCTTCTGGCCCAGCTTGCCGGCGAAAGCGCTCATGCCCGCCAGGGCGAGGTCCGCCTCCAGGCCATGGCCGCAGGCCTCATGGATCATGGTCCCGCCAGCGCTGCTGCTGAGCACCACGGGGAAGGTTCCTGCTGGTGCGGGCTGGGCGTCTAAAGCCTGGATGGCCAAGCGGACCGCCTCGTGCACCATGTCCGCCACGGCTTCCTCCGTGAACAACTCGAAACCTCGGGTCTCGCCAAGGCCCTGATAGCCGGTCTGGAGTTGCGTGCCGTCGCCTGCGGTGACATTCGCCCGCAGGACGACCTGAGTGCGATGGTCCTCCGTAAGACGGCCCGTCCAGACCCCGGCCTTGAGTTCCGCGGCGGCGATCCACACCCGCTGGGTGCTGTCGCCGTAGCCCACGGACACCTGTTTGAGGGCCCCGGGACGCAGGGCTTCGGCCTCCGTCCGCGCCAGGGCCTCAGCGCGGCGCACCAGGGCCACCTTTTCGTCGAGGGGCACCAAGTCCGGGTCGCGCTCCACGGGGCTGGGGGTGGGATGCGTGCTAGGCACCAGCCCGGGGACCAGGGCCGCGGCGCCGGTTCCGGGCGCGGCCAGCGTTCCGGCCGCCTCTAGCAATTCTTCGAGGCTCGGGGCGATGAGATCGGCGAAGCGAGTGGTTTCGCCGATCATCAGGCGCAGGCTGGCGCCGAAGGTTTCGGAGGCGAGCACATCTTCCATGCGGCCGTCGTCCATGCCCAGGGCATGAGCCCGGCGCCGTTCCACAAAGAGTTCGCCATAGTCACCACCACGGCTGAGCAGGGCGTCGAGGACATCACGGAGCTGTTCGGAGCTGAATGGGGCGGGCATGGGCGGTCTCCAGCTGCGGGTACGGCGGACCTTCCAGTTTGCCAGAAGGTCGGCCTCAGCTCCTGCGAGGATTCCAGCAAGGTCCCTCCCGTCGTTGGGGATCACCAGGTCCGCATGCAGCGCCCGTTCGGGGGCCGTGGCCTGGGACCGCAGCCGAGCCAGCACCAATTCCCGGGTTAACCCGTCGCGGGTCATCAGGCGCTTTAGGCGCAGATCCTCGGGCGCGTCCACGGTCCAGAAGGCGTCGAAATGGTGGGCCTTCCCCCGTTCCACCCACAGCGCGGCATCCAGCACCGCGCCACGGGTGGTGCGGGGAAGTCCCTCCAGACGGATTTCCAGCAGCGCCTCAATGCGGGGATGGAGGATCGCGTTGATTCGCCACCGTGCCTCCTCATCGGAAAAGACCTGAGCGGCCATCCAGGCACGATCGAGGTTCCCATCCGGCTGAAGGGAGGCGGGGCCGAAGACGGCAGCCACCTCTTTCAACCCCTCACTGCCCGGCGCCACGGCCTCCCGGGCTAGGGCGTCCGCGTCGATCAGGGACCAGCCACGGGCCGCCAGGAGCGACGCCACGAAGCTCTTCCCGGCCGCGATGCCGCCGCTGAGGCCGAGGAGGGGGAATGGCATGTTTTGCACAGGGGACCTCGCTGGGGAATTGTGCCTTAGGCCCAAGGTGACTGGAATGTGATTGGGCGAGACGCTGGTGACTACCCAGGGTCAGCCCGCCCTGTTCAATCTTCCCATGGGCCTCTACACTGAATCGTTGCTCTTACCGGCTCGAGGTTCCATGAAAGACGCGTCATCCGAACAGGCCATGGATCTGTCCCAGCTGGAGAAGCCGGTGCTTGAGCTGGAGGCCCAGATCCGGGCACTGGAGATGGATCCTTCCCAATCCAGGGAGCGTGAAAAGCTGACGAGGAAGCTCGACAGGTTGAAGGCGGACCTGTTTACGAACCTCACCGATTGGCAGCGGGTCCTGCTGGCGCGACATCCCAAGCGGCCCTACACGCTGGACTACCTGGAACGCATCTGCGAGCGCTTTGAAGAGCTGCATGGGGATCGCCGCTTCGGGGACGACGCGGCCATCGTGGCTGGCATGGGCTGGATCGAGAGCAACCCCGTGATGATCATCGGCCAACAAAAGGGCCGGGACACCAAACAGAAGATCCTCCGCAACTTCGGCATGCCCAAACCCGAGGGCTACCGGAAGGCCCTGCGCCTCATGAAGCTGGCGGAGAAATTCCAGCGGCCCATTCTTTGCCTCATCGACACGCCCGGTGCCTACCCGGGCGTGGACGCCGAGGAGCGCGGTCAGGCCGAGGCCATCGCCCGGAACCTGCTGGAGATGGCCAAGCTCGAAGTGCCCGTGGTGGCCGTGGTCATCGGTGAGGGTGGCAGCGGCGGAGCCTTGGCCCTGGGTGTGGCCGACCGCATTCTCATGATGGAGAACGCCACCTATTCCGTGATCACGCCTGAGGGTTGCGCCTCCATCCTTTGGAAGGACGCGAGCCAGGCCCCGAAGGCGGCCGTCGCGCTGAAGCTCACGGCTCCGCACCTGCTGGAATTGGGCATCATCGATGGCATCGTGAAAGAACCCTTGGGCGGTGCCCATTCGAACTTTGATGCCGCCGCCGCCGCCCTCAAGGAGGCCATCATCGAGGCCTTCTCGGAACTGTCCGTGCTGAACGCGGAACAGCTGGTGGAGGAGCGGTACCAGAAATTCGCCCGCATGGGCAGCGTGCGCTGAAATGGGCGACATGCGCTGGCGCATCCGCCGGAGCATCCCGGCGGGACTGGCGCCTTGGAAGGCCCTGGCCGAAGCCTGGGATCTGGATCCCCGAGTGGCGCGGCTGGCCTGGCTGCGCGGCATCGACCGGCCCGAGGCGCTGGCCTGGCGGCTGGATCCGTCCTGGGCCCGCAGCACGGACCCCCACCTGTTGCCGGGTGTGAATGCGGCCGTGGTGCGCATCCGAAGCGCCATCGAAGCTGGCGAGCGCATCGTGGTCTACGGCGACTACGACGTGGACGGCGTCACCGCCACGGCGCTGCTGATCCGGACCCTCGAGAAACTCGGTGCGAAGGCTTCTTACTTCATCCCCAACCGGTTCTCCGATGGCTATGGCTTGCACCTGGACTGCATCCAGGAGCTGAAAGCCACCCGCGAGCCGGGCCTGCTCATCTCGGTGGACTGCGGCGTGCGCAGCGTGGACGAGGTGAAGGCCAGCACCGAGCTGGGTATCGACTGGGTGATCACGGATCACCACGCCCTGGGTACGCAACTGCCAGCTGCCTGCGCCGTGGTGCATCCCCACCTGGAGGACTACCCCAACCGCTTCCTGGCGGGGGTGGGCGTGGCCTTCAAGCTGGCCCAGGCCCTGATCGGTGCGGTGCCCCAACCATCGGGTGCCGACTCGATCTTCCTGGACGGTCTGCTCAAATTGGTGGCCATCGGCACTGTGGCTGACGTGATGCCGCTGGTGGATGAGAACGCCCTGCTGGTGCGGCGCGGGCTGGATTCCCTGGGCGGGAAGAACGGCCCCGGACTGGCGGCCCTGATGCGGGCCGCGAAGAAGGAAGGGAACCTGGGCGCCCAGGACATCGCCTTTGGCCTGGCGCCGCGGCTCAACGCCGTGGGCCGCATGGGCGGTGCCGAGGACGCGGTCCGCCTGCTGCTCACGCGGGATGGGGCTGAAGCCGACGTGCTCATGGCGCGGGTGGAGTCTCTCAATCAGGAGCGCCGCGCCATCCAGAAAGACCTGGCGGAACGCCTGCCGCCGCCCGAGGACGGGGCCTTCGATCTGGTGATGGATCCCACCGCCCACAAGGGCGTCATCGGCATCGTGGCGGGCCATCGCATGCGGGCCAGTGGCCGCCCCTCGGGCGTCTGCACCGTCATCGATGGCGTGGCCCACTGCAGCCTGCGGGCGCCGGAAGGCTACGATCTGGGCGACCTCCTGGTCCTGGCCCAGCCTTTCATCCTGGGGGGTGGCGGCCATCGCGTGGCGGCGGGTCTGAGCTTCGAGGCTCCACGCCTCTCTTTCGTCCGTCAAGCCCTCCAGCGGGGCGCCGCGGCGCAGGCGGAGGGTCGGGTGATCCAGCCCCTTCTGCTCGATGGCGGTCCGGGAGACCTGCCGGAGGACGCGGACCTGCCCCGGCTGGAACCCTTTGGCCAGGGCTTCGCGCCGTCCTTGGTTCGGCTGGAGGGCGTGCTCTCCTCGTCGGCGTCCTTTGGGGCGGATCACTGGAAGCTGCGCCTGGCGGGCCTTCCGGATCCCCTCACCTGGTTCGCCAACCACGAGCGTCCCACGCAACCCCGCGCGGGGGATCGCCTCTGCGTGGCTGCTGTTCCCCAGGGAAGTGCCCGTTGGGGCCGATCCTGGCTCGTGGATACCGCCCTGGGCGAGGCGGTTCTGTGAGGATGGCCTCGCTGCTTCAGGATGTGCCCCCCGCGCGGCATCCACTCTGGCTATGGCTGGGCTGGATCCTGGTCGCGGGCACCCTCGGGTTCACCGTGCGCTTCCTGATGAGCGGCAGCGTTGGGATGCCCGGACGGACCGTGGGGGGCGACCCGCTGTTCGGCGAAGGCACCCGCGGCAGCGTCGGCACGCTTACGGAGCAGTTGGGCCCTAACCACATGGTCCTCTCCTATAAGACAATCGAAGGTTCGGAGGAAGACCTCCGCCTGGAGCAGGTCACAGGCCGCCTGGACGAGCAGGCCGGACAGTGGCGCCTGCTCTCTCCCAAAGCCCGTCGCCAGGCGGGGGTTTGGACCCTGCAAGGGCCCATGGACCTGGGGGTGGCGCAGCCTGGAACCACGACTTTGTTGGGCAAGGGGCGCATCGAAGACGAAGGGCCGGCCATCCGTTGGACCGGGGGGGAATGGGAAGGCCTGGCCCCCCTGCGCTGGGAGTCCCTGGAAGGATCAGCCCGGGGGGTCTGGAATCTGCCTGCGGGTTGGCGCCGGGAGACAAATGGCCGGCTTCGCGTGGACCACGGCCCGGTGCGATGGCAGGCTCCGGCGGAGGGTCCGGCGCCAGCCACCCTCCAGGCCATGGATGCGGAACGCCTATGGGCCACCCCAGGCTTTCAGACGGGCCACCTGGAGGGGGTGAAAGCCCGCCTGAGTGAGGGTTCCCTCCAAGCCTCTGTGGCCGACCTGTCGCCGGACACCGTCACCTGGCCAGGTCCTTTGTCCTTTCAGCGCTCTGATGGGTGGCGTGGAGAGGCCCAGGGCGGTACGGCGCCAAGGCCCTTGCCTGGGGCGACCTTCCAGCAGGTGGAACTAAGACAATTCAGGGCTCGGCGGGCGATGCCCGAGGGAGAGGAGCACCTCTCCACAGAGGGGGCCCGGTGGACGCCCGCTGGCCTGCGTCTGGAAGGGAGCGTGGTCTGGGATCAGCCAGCGGATGGTCAGCGCCTGACCCTGAAGGCCCCCCGAGTGCTCATGCGCGAGGCTCCGGGGCGGGATCTCCCCGAAGCCCTGCCCGTGGGCTACGCCGTGGCGGAGGGCCAAGCCCTGCTCACCTGGGGCCGACGCAGCCTGTCGTCCCCGCGCATCCTGGTGGAGCGGGCCACGCGGCGCTGGAAGCTGCAGAGTCCGGTGCTGGGCCGCGGGGAGGACGGCACCTTCAGTGGCGGCTCCGCCCAAGGCGATCCACGTTCCTGGACGGTCGACGGCCCCGTGCAGGTGAACCTGTTTTCCGGGGGCAACCTGCGGGGCGCGAAACTGGTCTGGGAAAGTGCCCTATGGACGCTCACGGGCCGCCCAGCGGCCTGGAGCCGCCTGCGGGAGCGGCTGACCGGCACGCGCATCGTCCGCCAGGGCGAGGTGGTGAGTTTTCCCGAGGGATTGAGCGGCACTTTGGCTGCTGCCGATGGAGACCTGTTCCTGCGGGCGGAGCAGGGCCAGAGTGAGGCCCAGAAAATCACCCTCAGCGGAGGGGTGGAATGTCAGGGCCAGGGCTGGCGCCTGGCGGCGGACTCGCTGATCGTGACGATGGGCCCGGATCGCGCGGTGAAGCTCATCCAGGCCAAGGGCGCCGTGACCCTTCGGGGCCGCCTGGGCGAGGGGCAGGGAGAGGCGCTGGAACTCGAACCCGTACCCCAGATTGTGCGGTGGCAGGGCCGGGTTCGGGGCAAAGGCGCCGGCCCCGGCTGGTGAGGCCACGGCCTTTTTCGGGCATGATGAGAGAAACATCGTTATAGGAGGCACCATGCCCCGATTCCGTGCCCTTGCTCCCCTGGCCTTCATCCTGGTGGCTGTTCCCCTCGCCGTTGGGGCGCCGGCGGGCAAGGAAGAGGTGGCGGTATCGAAGGACTCCCCCCTGGCCGCGTTGCCCTTCCGGAACCTCGGTCCGGCGGTCACCTCGGGTCGGGTGGGGGATATTGCCATCGACCCACGGAAACCCGATACCTGGTACGTGGCGGCAGCTTCGGGTGGCGTGTGGAAGACCGTGAACGGCGGCACCACCTGGACGCCCCTCTTCGACAAGGAGGCCTCCTTCTCCATTGGTTGTGTCACCATTGATCCGCTCGATTCCAAGACCGTCTGGGTGGGCACTGGCGAGAACAATTCCCAGCGCTCCGTGGCCTACGGCAACGGTGTCTACCGCAGCCTGGATGCCGGGAAGCACTGGGAGAACATGGGCCTGAAGGCCAGCGAGCATATCGCCAAGATCCTGGTGGATCCCCGGAACAGCCAGGTGGTGTTCGTGGCCTCCCAGGGCCCCCTCTGGAAGGAGGGCGGCGACCGCGGCCTCTACAAGTCCGTCGACGGTGGCAAGAGCTGGAAGGCAGTGCTCACGGTGGATGCCCACACCGGCGTCACCGATGTGGTGCTGGATCCCCGCAACCCCGATGTCATGTACGCGGCCACCTACCAACGCCGCCGCCACGTGTGGGGCATGGTGAACGGCGGGCCCGGAAGCGGGCTCCATAAGAGCATCGATGGAGGCCAGACCTGGACCCGCTTGAAGGAAGGCCTGCCCAAGGAGGACATGGGCCGCATCGGCCTCGCCCTTCCCGCCGGCGAGCCGGACACGGTCTACGCCACCATCGAGGCCGCCAACAAGGCGGGCGGATTCTTCCGCAGCACGGATGGCGGCCAGACCTGGGAGCGCCGGAACGAGCAGGTGCCGGTCAGCGCCCAGTACTACCAGGAACTCATCTGCGATCCCAAGGATCCGAAACGCGTCTACTCCCTGGACACCTGGATGCAGGTGACGGAGGACGGCGGCAAGACCTGGCGCCGGGTGGGCGAGACGTTCAAGCATGTGGACAACCACGCGCTATGGATCGATCCCGAGAACACGGACCACCTGATCTCTGGCTGCGACGGCGGAGTCTACGAAAGCCGCGATCGCGGTGCCACCTGGGAATTCAAGGCCAACCTGCCGATCATCCAGTACTACCGGGTGGCGGTGGACAATGCGCGCCCCTTCTACACGGTGTACGGGGGCACCCAGGACAACTTCTCCCTGGGCGGCCCCAGTCGCACCCGGAACCTGCACGGCTCCACGCCCTACGACTGGTTCGTGACCCAGGGCGGGGACGGTTTCTACAGCCAGGTGGATCCCGACGATCCCAACACCGTGTATTCGGAAAGCCAGTACGGCGGCCTGGCCCGCTTCGACCGCCGCACCGGCGAGCGGATGGAGCTCCAGCCCCAACCGGCGCCGGGAGAGGAACCCTATCGGTGGAACTGGGACGCGCCGCTCATGCTCAGCCCCCACAACGGCAAGCGGCTCTACTTCGCCGCGCAAAAGCTCTTTCGCAGCGACGACCGTGGCGATAGCTGGACCGCGGTGAGTCCGGACCTGACCCGCAAGATCGATCGCAGCCGTCTGAAGATCATGGACAAGGTCTGGAGCGTGGATGCCGTCGCCCGCAATACCTCGACCAGCTTCTTCGGCAACATCGTCGCCTTCAACGAAAGCCCCAAAGCTGAAGGCCTTCTCTACGTCGGCACGGACGACGGCCTCATCCAGATCAGCGAGGATGGCGGCAAGGCGTGGCGCAAGCTCGATCGCTTCCCAGGCGTGCCCGACCTGACGTATGTTTCTTGTCTCTCGGCCAGCCCCCACCAGGCGGGCACGGTGTACGTCGCCTTCGACAACCACAAGACGGGCGATTTCCGGCCCTACCTGCTGCGCTCCCCGGATCGCGGGCGCACCTGGGAGTCCGTCTCGGCCGGTCTGCCTGAGCGCGGCAGCGTCTACACCGTGCGAGAGGATCCAGCGCGGGAAGGGCTTCTGTACTGCGGCACGGAATTCGGCCTCTTCTTCAGCCTCGATGCCGGGAAATCCTGGTCGAAGTTCAGCGAACTGCCCACCATCGCCGTCAAGGATCTGGCCATCCAGGCCCGGGAGGGCGATCTGGTGGTGGCCACCTTCGGGCGCGGCTTCTACATCCTGGACGACCTCACGCCGCTGCGCGAAGCCCGAGCCGAGGTTCTGGACCGCGAGGCCCATCTCTTCGGGCTGCGTCCCGCCCTCGCCTACGTGGAGGCCGTGCCCTTCGGCGGGCCAGGGAAATCCTTTCAGGGGGATTCCCTCTTTCTGTCACCCAACCCGCCCTTCGGCGCGGTGTTCACCTACCACGTGAAGGTGGAGCCGCAGACCCTCAAGAAGCAGCGTCAGGAAAAGGAGAAGGAGGCCATCAAGGCCGGGCAGGACCCCACCATCCCGTCCTGGGAGGCGCTGCGTGCGGAGGACCGCGAAATTCCACCCGCCGTGGTGCTGACCATCAGCGCCACCGATGGAACAGTGGTGCGACGCATCACGGACAAGGCCGAAAAGGGCCTGCATCGGATGAACTGGGACCTCCGCTTCCAGAACCCGGCCCCGATCCGCCTGAAGGTGGTGGACGAGCGCGATCCATGGGACTTCGGCGCCCACGGAACCCTGGCTGCGCCGGGCCGCTACCAGGCCAGCCTGGCCTTCCAGGTGGACGGGGTGATGAAGCCCGTGGCGGGCCCGGTCGCCTTCGAGGTGAAACCGCTGGACGCCGACCGGCTCACGGCCGCCCAGTGGACGGAATTCAGCGCCTTCTGTGCCCGCATGGGTGAAGCCCAGCGCAGGGCCATGGGTACCTCCGAGCGGGTGACGGAAGCCCAGAACCGGCTGGACCATTTGCGGAAGGCCCTCCTGGAGACCCCGGCTGTGGATGCCGCCCTGCTGGCCCAGGCCAGGGCGCTACATGACGAGCTGAAGGACCTGCGCAGCCTCCTCAGCGGCGATACCACCGTGGCCTCTCGCCAGGAACCCACGAGACCCGGAATTTTGGGTCGGATCGGAGATGTCACCGGCAGCGTTTGGGGCACCACCCAGCTGCCCACCGCCACCCAGCGGCAGAACCTCGCCTGGGCTGAGGAGGGGCTGACGGTGGTGAAAGGCAAGCTAGACGCCGCTCTGGCCGGACTCAAGGCGCTGGATGACGCCCTCGATGCCGCCAAGGCCCCTTACACGCCTGGACGCGCCAGGTGGTAGAGGGAATTTTACCGCGCAGTGGAACGACGCGCGGCGCCTCGGCGCGATCACCGCGGGCAGTATGTTCTGATAGGACCATGACAGAGCCAACCACCTGCCTCGAGGCCGTGAACCTCCAGAAGCGCTACGGCGACCGGACCGTGGTGCGGGACGTGAGCCTCTGCGTGGGGACAGGCGAGGTCATCGGCCTCCTGGGACCCAACGGTGCGGGCAAGACCACCACCTTCTACATGGTGGTGGGTGTGGAAGCCCCGGACCAGGGCAGCATCCGCTGGCTGGGTCAGGATGTGACCTCCCTGCCCATGCACCGGCGGGCGCGGCTGGGTATCGGCTACCTGGCCCAGGAATCCAGCGTGTTCCGCGGGCTTACTGTCTGGGAAAACCTCATGGCCCTAGGAGAGTTGCAGCCTGTCCCCAAGGCGCAGCAGAAAGAGCGATGCGAGCGTTTGTTGGCTGATTTCCATTTAGAAACGGTGCGCGACACCTTGGGCATGAGCCTTTCGGGGGGCGAACGCCGACGCACCGAACTGGCCCGGGCCTTGGTCACCGAACCACGCATCATGCTGCTAGACGAACCTTTTGCCGGCGTGGATCCCAAGTCCGTTCTGGAGATCCAGGGCCTCATTGCCGACCTCAAGGCGCGAGGCATCGGGGTCCTTATCACCGACCACAATGTTCGCGAGACCTTGCAGATCTCCGACCGGGCCTATATCTTGGCGGACGGGATGATCATGAAACACGGCCTGCCCAGTGAGATCGCAGAGGATCCGGATATCCGCCGGGTCTACCTGGGCGACCGGTTTAGGCTCGACTGATGGCAGCCGGCCCCTTCCTCTCCCAGCGGTTGGCCCAGAGCCAGACGCTTGCCCTTACGCCGGCCATGCAGCTGAAGCTCAAGCTGTGGCAGATGAACCTGCAGGAACTGTCGCAAACCATCGAGCGTGAACTCGAAGACAATCCCTTGCTGGAACTGGCCGAGGATGCGGATGAAGTGCCAACCCTTGAGGCCATCGAGGAGGGTCGCGATTCGGATGTGACTGAGGGCTCCGCCGAGCAGATGGCGGATGGTCCAGACCTGTCCGAAGGCGCCGACACGGTCGATTTGGGACCCCTGCTGGACGGCGCGGGTGAGATGAATCCCGAAGGTGATCTGGAGAAGTTCACGGAAGAGGGTGTGGCTCAGGTTCAGGAGACCGAACTGGGTGCCGAGAACAGCTGGGATCAGGATCTGCCGCGCACCAGCAACCTGCCGGAGGAGGACCGTCTCTCCTGGGAGGATCGGCTCAGCGCCTTCGAATCGCTGCAGGATCACCTCCTGGGGCAGCTCTACGAGACGCTGGAGCATGAGGATCCCCGGGCACCCGTGGTGGAACGGCTCATCGACCGGATGGACCCCAAGGGCTTCATTCGCATGGATCCCGACCAGCCTTCTTTGGAAGTCACCCCTGCGGCGCTGGCAGCGGATTTCGGCGTGTCCGAGGAAGCGCTGCATGCGGCGCTGGATGTGCTTCAGGAGTTCGATCCCTCCGGGGTGGGTTGTTTCACGGTCCAGGAGAGCCTGCTGCTGCAGCTTCGTCACGCTGGCGCGGAGCCAGACGATCTGGCCGTCCGCATCATCCAGGATCACTCCGTGCTGCTGTCCCAGCGGGAGAGTGCCAAGCTCCGCAAGGCCCTCGGCTGTTCGGAGGAGGAACTCTGCCTGGCCATGGAGCAGCTCAAGCACCTCAACCCTTCGCCGGGCCGCGCTTTCGACCCCGAGGGCGAGCGGGTCGTGAAGCTCGACGTGGTGGTGCTCAAGGGCGAGGATGGCAACTGGAAGGTTTACCTCAATGACGAAGGGCTTCCCCGCTTGCGCGTGAACGGCGAATACCAGCGCTTCATGG
>JANXYT010000094.1 GCA_025355915.1 Holophagaceae bacterium | reverse complement strand
GTCCCAGTTGTAGATATGGATGTCGGTACCACAGATGGCGCTCTTGTGGACCCGGATGAGGACGTCGTTAGGTCCCATCTCGGGCATGGGCACCTCGCCCATCCAGATGCCTTCCTCTCGCTTGGTTTTCAGTAGGGCTTTCATGCATGCCTCCAACCGGACCATTTCATCACCAAGATCAACAGGAACCAACTGTTCCGATCCTGCCTTGACGATGTGCGAACCCGGCCGGTAAGGTGCTTCAAGGCTTTCCATGACCCCCACCCTTCTGCAACCCAACCGCAATCCCAATCGGTTCCCTCGCGCGGATCGCGCGTGGGCCGGTGAGGATCTCGCCTAGATTCCTGATTCCCCGGACCACCCCCGATTCGCGACAGCGGATCGGGGGTTTTTCTTTTCCCTGACTGGAGAAACCATGTGCGGCATCCTCGGCATCCTCAACCTGGACCCAGTCCGGTCGAATCCGGGCGAGCTCCGGCGCCAGGCCCTCGCCATGGCCCGGAAGATCCGCCATCGGGGCCCGGACTGGAGCGGCATCTTCAGCGACGACCGGGCCGTCCTGGTGCACGAGCGCCTGTCCATTGTGGATGTGGAACATGGCGCCCAACCCCTGATCGACACCCTCAAGGGCACGGTGCTAGCGGTCAACGGCGAGATCTACAACCACCAGGATCTGAGGCACGGCCTGAAGGAGACTCATGACTTTCAGACCCTGTCGGACTGCGAGGTGATCCTCTACCTCTATGACGAGCTTTCCCCCAGGGACTTTCTCAACCGCATGAACGGCATCTTCGCCTTCGTCCTCTACGACCCCAAGCGCGAAACCTACCTCATCGCCCGGGATCCCATCGGCGTCATCCCCCTCTATGTGGGCTGGGACCGGCACGACCACCTGTTCGTCGCCTCGGAAATGAAGGCTCTGACGGGCCACTGTGATCGCATCCGGGAGGTTCCACCGGGCCACTTCTACCAGGGTCACGAGCCGGACAAGGGCTTTCAGCGCTACTACCAGCCGGATTGGGCAGAGCCCGGCCATGTCCCCCATGAACCCTACGATCCTGTGGCGTTGCGGGCAGCGCTCGAAGCCGCCGTGCGCCGCCAGCTCATGTGCGACGTTCCCTATGGGGTGCTCATCTCCGGTGGCGTGGATTCATCGGTGATCGCTGCGATTGCAGCCAAGTACCGGGAGGGCCGCGTGGAGGAGGGCGGCACCTCGCCAGCCTGGTGGCCCCGCATCCACTCCTTCGCCATTGGGCTGGAAGGCGCGCCGGATCTGGCCCCAGCCAGAAAGGTGGCCGCTCACATCGGCGCCATCCATCATGAAATCCATTTCACCGTGCAGGAGGGACTGGATGCCCTTTCCGACGTGATCTACCACGTTGAAACCTTTGACATCACCACCATCCGGGCCTCGACACCCATGTACCTCCTGATGCGGAAGATCCGGGCCATGGGCATCAAGATGGTGCTATCGGGCGAAGGGGCGGATGAAATTTTTGGCGGCTATCTCTATTTCCACAAGGCCCCGGACGGACCCGAACTCCACGCGGAAACCGTGCGCAAGCTCCAGAAACTTCACCTCTACGACTGCGCCCGGGCCAACAAATCCAGCGCCGCCTGGGGTGTGGAGGCGCGGGTGCCCTTCCTGGACCGTGAGTTCCTCGATGTGGCCATGCGGATGGATCCTTCCATCAAGCTGCCCCGGAATGCCGCCCGGCCCCGGCCCATTGAGAAATACCCCCTGCGCCAGGCCTTTAACGGCGCCATTCCGGACGAGGTGCTTTGGCGCCAGAAGGAGCAATTCTCCGATGGCGTCGGCTACGCCTGGATCAACGCCCTGAAGGCCACAGCCGAACGGGAGATCAGTGACGGCATGATGCGGGGGGCGGCGGAACGCTTCCCGGTCAAGACGCCGGAAACCAAGGAGGCCTACTTGTACCGGCAGCTCTTCGAACACCACTTCCCCACCGCCACCGCTGTCAACTGCGTGCCCTTCGAGCGCAGCGTGGCCTGCAGCACCGAAACGGCGTTGCGCTGGGACGCCTCTTTCGCGAACATGACCGATCCTTCCGGCCGCGCGGTCATGGACATCCACGATCAGGGCTACCGGCAGACCGAAGGCGAATGACGCCGATGCCCTCCCCTGCGCTATCATGCCCGGACGCGGACATTGACCATGACCCCATATCCCAAGGAGCGGCAATACCGCCGCATCCCCATTTCCTACCAAGTGAAGGTGGTCGCCGAGCACCGGATGATCGCCTACTCCACGGCCATCAACCTGAGCATGGGGGGCCTCCTGGTGCGCGGCGATGAGCATTTGCCCCTGGGTACTCCCTGCGGCGTGGCCATCCTATTTGGGAAGGGTGAGCCTGGGCGGCGGGTCGTGGCCCGAGGCACCGTGGTGCGGTCCGACGCGCAGGGCATGGCCATCGCCTTTTCCAAGGCGCTCGACCCGAACAGCGAGGAATCGTTGCGGATGCTCATCCGTTCACTGGACCCGGGAGCGGAGGAAGCCGTTGGGCCCTTGCCCGAGACACCAAACGGGCCACTCCCCTCGAAGGATGCTGCTGGAGCCGGCAGGCTCGACCAGAATCCAGAAGCCCGGAGCCGATGATGCAGGACCCCGAAACGTCGCTGGCTCGCCTGATGGATTGCCTCAAGCCAGGATCGGCTCGCCACATCGTGGCTGGCGTGGCTGGCGAGGCCGGTGAGGCCAGTGAGGCTTGGGAGCCGCCCGTTTTCGAGCACTACGAGGCCATCCGCGAGTGGCTGAAGGAATCCGTCATGAGCGCCACGATGTACGAACGCTACCCCGATGGACGCTGGACCATCCAACTGCTGCTCAAGGAGCAGAACCCGGGGACCTATCGGTACATCGTGTTGTGAACGGAACCCCACCGAGGTGCCAGGCCCATGCTGCCGTCCCTAGGATCCACCCCCTTTCGCGTCCTGGCCCTGACCGGCATGGCGGGGGTGGCGGCCCTGCTCTCCAATAGCCTCGCCTCCCCGGCGCGTCGGCTGACCTGGACCGGGTCCGGGCCGTCTCTTCCCTCCTTCACCCCCCCACCGGAGCGACCCCCACAGGCGGCACCGACTCCCCAGCCACCCGCCCTTCAGAAACGGAAGGCGGATCCCCCCCTCACCCCTGCCCCGCCTGCTCGACCGCGACTCACCGCGCCAGTTCACCCGGCGCCTCCGGAAGCCCAGAGGCGGATGGCCTCCAGCCCCATTCGTGAGATCAGTGGCCAGGAAGCCTGGAAGGCCTTTCAGTCGGGCACACCCTTCCTCGACGCGCGCCGCAGCTCGGAGTTCGCCGAGGGACATGTCGCCAGGGCCTGGTGTACGCCGGTGTGGGAATCAGATGTGGACGACCGGCTCATCGCGTTCAAGGCCGCGCGCCGGCCGGGATCCGAGGATCCCATCGTCATCTACTGCGGCGGCGGCGATTGCCGCGATTCCCATCTCCTCGCCGAGAAGCTGCTGAACGAGGGCTACTTCCACCTGCTCATCTACCGCGATGGCTTTCCCGACTGGATGGCGCAGGGCCATCCAGTCGAGAAGGGCCAGCCATGAGGACATGGCTCGTGCATCCGAAGGTCACCTTGGCCGCACGGGTCGTCCAGGGGCTGGTCTTCATCGCCGCCGCCCTGCCCAAGCTCGCGGACCCACCCGGCTTCGCGAAGGCGATCTGGGCCTACCAGTTGGTGCCCGCCGCCGCCTTGAACCCCCTGGCCCTGGTCCTGCCCTGGCTGGAACTGCTCTGCGGCCTGGCGCTCTTGGCTGGACGATGGGTCCGGCCCGCAGTCCTGTGGGTGGGCACCCTGCTCCTTACCTTCATCCTGGCGCTCGCGATCAACCTCGCCCGGCGCCATCCGGTCGACTGTGGCTGCTTCGGATCCGCGGCCCCAAAGACCGAGGCACAGCGGCTCGCGGACATGCGCTGGGTCATTCTGAGGGACCTGGGCCTGCTGCTCCTGGTCGCCCAGGTCCTGGCCGCCGGAAGGCCCATCGATGCTGGTACCGTAGGCGTCAGATAGGGAGCACTACCGAGCCCCATTCACAGCAGCTATCCCGGCAAAGGAGAACACCATGACAAGAATGAACTTCGTGTCCTCAATCTTTGTTCTCGTCGCTTCCGCTGTGGGGGCGCAGGATCCCGCAGTCACCGACCCGGATAAGTACAAGGTAATTCTAGAGAACGAGCGCACCCGAGTTCTCGATTACAAAGACCACCCCGGCGATCGAACCACTCAGCACAAACACCCGGACTCGGTCCTCTACGCGCTTAGCCATTTCAAACGCCGATTGACCTTTCCCGACCACAAGTCGGTGATCAAGGAATTCAACGCGGGAGATGTGATGTTCATCCCGGCCCAGGTCCACATCGGGGAGAACATCGGCAAGACAGATACCCATGTGCTCCTGGTGGAGTTTAAGGATCCACAAGCTTCAGTGAAGCCCCCGAGCCCCTAGTAAAGAGCACCTGGTACGGACCTGCTCGGCAGCGCTGTCTGACCTGTTGTTCAACCCGGATCCGGTGGATAGTGCCTGGACGACAGGCACACGCTGCTGGAGGCCTGCAAGACCTTGCCGCCATTCACGGACGCCCGGAAAGGATTGGCCCGGCTCAAGAGATCCGGGTTCAGGATGTTCGCATTCTCGAACGGCGGCCTCGCCAAAGACCTCACCTCAAATGATCACCCCAAGCTCCCGTCCCACCTTCGTGAAGGCTTGAATGGCGTGGTCAAGATCTTCACGGGTGTGGGCGGCGCTCATCTGGGCGCGGATGCGGGCCAAGCCCTTGGGCACCACGGGGAAGAAGAACCCGATGACATAGACACCCTCGTCCAGCAGCCGCGTGGCGAAGGCCTGGGCCAGGGGCGCTTCGTAGAGCATGACGGGCACGATGGGATGTTCACCGGGCAGCAGCTTGAAACCGGCCTTCTCCATGCCGGCCCGGAAGTATTTCGCATTCTCGTGGACCTGTTTGATGATGCCCTGGCTGCTTTTCAAAAGGTCCAGCACCTTCAGGGTTGCGGCCACGATGGTGGGGGCCACGGAGTTCGAGAACAGGTAGGGCCGGGCCTTCTGCCGCAGCCAGTCGATGGCTTCGCGCTTACCCGCGATGTAGCCGCCGGAGGCGCCACCGAGGGCCTTGCCGAAGGTGCCGGTCATGAAGTCCACCCGGCCCATCACCCCGCAGTGTTCGTGCGTGCCGCGGCCGTTCTCGCCCATGAAGCCCACCGCGTGGCTGTCGTCCACCATCACCATGGCGCCGTACTGTTCCGCCAGGTCGCAGATCTCCGCGAGCTTGGCAATGTAGCCGTCCATGCTGAAGACGCCGTCGCTCACCACCAGTTTGAAGCGGGCGCCTGCGGCATCCGCGGCCTTCAGCTGGGTTTCCAGGTCGGCCATGTCGGAGTTGGCGTAGCGGAACCGCTTGGCCTTGCAGAGCCGGATGCCGTCGATGATGGAGGCGTGGTTCAGCGCGTCGCTGATGATGGCGTCTTCTTCACCCAGCAGGCCCTCGAAGATGGCGCCGTTGGCATCGAAGCAGGAGGAGTACAGCTGGGTGTCCTCGAAGCCCAGGAAGGCGGCCAGCTTCACTTCCAGCTCGCGGTGAATGTCCTGGGTGCCGCAAATGAAACGCACCGAGGCCATGCCGAAGCCGTGGCCGTCCATCACCGCCTTGGCGGCCTGGATCACCTCCGGGTGGTTGGCCAGGCCGAGATAGTTGTTGGCGCAGAGGCAGATCACGTCTTTGCCGTTGGCCCTCATCTGGGGCTGTTGGGGCGAGGTGATGACCCGCTCGGTCTTGTAGAGCCCGGCCTCTTTCAGCTGCTCGATCTCATGGTTGAGGTGGGCCAGGTAGCCAGGGTTCACGGCGAATCTCCTATCATCAAAGGCCCCATAGGATACTGCGAGGTTGAATGACCGGCATCGAGTTGTGTCAACATCCTTGCGAATCGAAAAGGAATCGACCATGCGCCCTGCCCTGCTGCTGCCCATCCTGCTTCTCACCTTGGCCTGCAGTTCGAAGCTGGAGCGCGCCAAGGCCGAGGGACTGATCCGCAAGGGCTATCCGGTGGTGGTCCCCGTCACGGTGCCCGAAAAGGCTTCGGCGGATAAGGGCAGCCCCGAGCACCTGCGCCTGGTCACGCTCAAGGAGAACCTCGACAAGAGTGGCTGGTTCGACAGTGCCCTCCAGACCGAAGGCAGCCGCGAAACCTTCACCTCCCGTCTGAAGCCTGACGCCCCCAAGACCATCAAGGCCGCACCGAAGGGCTTTTCGATGCCCGCCGCCGAGGCCATCTTTGTCCGTGCTGTGCGCCTGGAGCCCATCCGCGAAGGGGCCCGTGTGACCTATGAGGTCCGCCTGGAGAAGCCCACCGCCCAGTTCCCAATCTTCCAGGCCCTGCACCCGAAGGCGAAGGTGGGCCAGACCGAGCAGCGTCACGCCACCTTCGAGCGACGCCGGGGCACCTGGGAACTCACCGGCACCGACGAGGCCTTCCGCAAGGCTGAGTGATCCCGCAGGCGGGTGCGACTTTGACCAGAGTTACAGCCTCGTCACTAGTGAGACGGGTGAGCCTCCGGTACCCTTGAGGCTGTCGAGGTTCCCTTGGATCACAGTCCCGCCTTTCGTCTGCGCCGGTTCCTGAACTGGTTTCCCCTGGGGCTGACCTATGCGGCCATGTACATGGGCCGTTACAACTTCAACATCGTGAAAAACGATATCGGCGCCTGGTACCACCTCGACAAGGCGGAGATGGGCCTCATCGCCTCGGCGGGTTTCTGGACCTATGGCCTCGCCGTGGCCCTGAACGGCCCTCTGGCCGACCGATTCGGGGGGCGCAAGGCCATCCTCCTTGGCTCCCTCGGGGCCGCCCTGGTGAATCTGGCCATCGGATTCATGTTCCTGAACACCGCTGGAACCCAGGTGCTGCTGAGCATGAGCCTGCTCTGGAGCCTCAACATGTACTTCCAGAGCTTCGGAGCCCTGTCGGTCGTGAAGGTGAACAGCACCTGGTTCCACGTGAAGGAACGCGGCATCTTCGGGGGCATCTTCGGCATCATGATCAGCTCAGGCTACTTTCTGGCCACCACCATCGGGGCCTGGCTGCTGGCCAGTTCCCGCAGCTGGACAGTCATCTGGTTCGTGCCCTCGGGAGCCATGGCTTTCATGTTTGTCGTGGACTGGTTCCTGGTGCGCAATCGCCCCAGCCATGCCGGGCAGGCGGACTTCGACACGGGCGACGGCTCCAACGCGGCGTCGGCCGAGGATACCCCTCTGCCCCTGGGCGACCTCATGCGGAAGGTCTTCCACAATCCGGTGATCGTCGCGCTCATCTTCGCGGAGTTCTGCACGGGGTTTGTGCGCCAGGGCGTGATGCTCTACTTCACTGAGTATCTGCAGGAGATCTACCACCTCAGTAAGAAGGAACACCTCTTCTGGTGGACGGGCATCGCCTTCATGGCTGGCGGCATTCTGGGCGGCCTGCTTTGTGGTTGGATGAGCGACAAGCTGTTCCAGTCCCGCCGTCCCCCCGTGGCTTTCTTCTTCTACCTGGTGCAAGTGGTGATGCTGGGGTTGCTGGGTCTGACTCTCGGCCAAGGCTCCGTGGGCGGCCAGATCTGGGCCGTGATCCTGCTGGGCCTTACGGCCATGTTTATCTTCGGGGTCCACGGCATGCTCAGCGGCACCGCCAGCATGGACTTCGGCGGACGCAAGGCTGCGGCCTCCGTGGCTGGTGCGCTGGATGGCATCCAGTACATCGGCTCGGGTCTCACCGGGTTTGGCCTGGGCTGGATCCTCAAGACCTACGGTTGGGACGGGACACCTCTCCTCGCAGGGGCGGGCACCCACGGCCACCAGCCCGCCCACGCCTGGGTGTGGGTGGGTTCGATCATCCCCTTCAGCCTCATCGGCGCCTACATCATGACCCGCATCTGGAATGCCAAAGCGGGTCCCGGGGCGCACTAATAAGGACTTTTTTGTCCACAGATTC
>JANXYT010000091.1 GCA_025355915.1 Holophagaceae bacterium | reverse complement strand
CACCGTCATGGCGATGCGCACGGCCGCGCTGCCCTGCCAGGGATGATCGGGAATGGCCCAGAGCAGTTGCAGCGGATGGTCGGCGGCGTTCAGGTGGTGGGCGAGGACGCCGCGCTGGCGGACCTGGCTGAGGCTGTTGGTGGTGATGAGGCCGAAGCGGCGGGCGCGGCCTTCCCGCACCTCCAGCGCGGCGCGGTGCCACCAATAGAGAACGAAATCTACCGTATCGGGCACGTCGGGATAGGCGGCCCGCAGGGCTTCGGTATAGCCCACGCCCAGCTCGCCCAGCATGGCGGCGTTGCCCAGAAAGGGCGGGTTGCCGATGAGGTAGTCCGCCGGGGGCCAAAGGGCTGGCCGGGGATTCAGCAGCCGCGTGGCCTGCACGCGGGCGCTGCCATCGGGCACCGCGCGGCCCCGGGCATCAGTGGTGAAGGTCTTGCCATCCCAGCGGCTGGCGCCAGTGGCTTCATCGCCATCGCAGGCCAGCACTGCATCGCGCTGCTCGATGCTGCCGTAGTTCTGCAGCACGGGCTCGGGCGGATCGCCCGCCGGATGGCGGCGGCGGAACCACTGCAGGTGCGCGATCCACAGCACCAGCTCGGCGATGCCCGCGGCCCATGGATTCAATTCGATGCCCTTGAACTGGGCCGGGGAGATGCGCTCGTGCGACAGGTCGAAGGCCGAAAACCCCTCGCCCAGATCCTCCAGGCGCTGCAGCACCTCGCCTTCCAGCCGCTTCAAGGTATCGAAGGCCACGTACAGGAAGTTGCCGCTGCCGCAAGCGGGATCGAGGAAGCGCAAACCGGCCAGTTCGTCGTGGAAGGCATGCAGCTTGGCTTTGGCCTCGGTCACGGCTTCGGGCGGGCTGCCCGGTTCCAGCAGCTGGGCGAGCTCGGTTTCGATGGCCGTCCACTGCTCGCGCAACGCCTGGCCGAAGGTGGCATCCACCAGGCGCTGGATGTAGGCCCGGGGCGTGTAGTGGGCGCCCAGGCGGTGGCGTTCGTCGTCGTCCAGGGCGCTTTCCAGCAGGGTGCCGAAGATGGCGGGTTCCACTTCCTGCCAGTCCTTTTCGGCGGCCATGCGCAGCAGGGCGAGCTGCCGCTGCGACAGGGGCGGCACGGTGGTGTCCTTGAACAGGCCGCCATTGAAGCGCAGTACGCGTTTCCAGCCCCACTTGCCGCCTGCATCCATGACCTTCCACCAGTCCTGGAGGAAAGCCACGGCCTGGTCGGGGTCCTTTTCCAGCTGGCGCAGGCCCTCGGTGAAGGGCTTGCCCGGCAGCAGGTTGATGTCTTCGGCGAAGCAGGTGAAGACGCAGCGCATGAGGAAATGCGCGATCTCCTCTTTGCTGCGGGTGGTGCTGCGTAGCTCCTTGGCGAGGCCGCCCAGCTCTTCGGCGATGCCGCGGGTGACCTGGGCGATGCGGCGGTTGGTGTCGAGGGCCTGGGGATTCGTCCAGAGGTCGCGGAAAAGCTGCTGGATGTCGGGCTTCTCCAGCTCGTCGAGCAGGATGATGCGCCGGGCGCCAAAGCCGCCATAGCCGCCACCGGCCTTGGGGTCATAGCGGTTCCAGAGGTGGAAGCTGTGGCCGATGTCGCAGACGATGAGGAAGGGCGGTGGCGGCCCCTGCAGGCCCAGGGCCATGGCGTAGCGGATGCCCTGGATGAAGGCGGTTTCGAGCCGGGCATCGTAGGTGGCGGTGGCGCGGTAGCCCTCGACGCGGGGCTCTTCCACCAGGCCCGGCAGCCCCGGGGCATGGACCGTGGGCCGCCTGCGGCCCTTGCCACCCACGCCGCCACCACCGCCCACGCCGGCTTCCGCCGCGCTTTTCGCCCGCAGGGCGTCCGGCGTGCGCTTGGCCTCGAGGATGAAACACCCGGCCTTGTAGAGATCCATGTAGTTCTTGGTGAACTTGCCCTCGGGCGAGTAGTTCGGAACCTGCTTTTCGAAGCAGTACCCGCTGGAGGCGCCCGTGGGCTCGGGGGCTGGAAGTCCCAAGACCTGCGTCAGCTCGTGGAGAAACAGCTGCATGTTGCCCCGCTCGGGGCCATTCGCGGCCTGCCAGCGGGCGATGAAAGCGGGAAGCGTCAGGGACATGGCTTCATCTTATCGGGCGAGGGGCGCCAAAGCGCCGAGAACCACAGGCGAGGCTTTTCCAGGCCCGCTGTGTTCCCGCTTTCCCTGAAGCCTCGGAGGAGCCAAAATGGTGCACACCCCTCGGTCATGGGGCGCGGATTGATCGTGCAATCGAGCTGGGATGCGGTCCAAGCATTGAAGGCGGGCAAGTGGAAACAGAACAGGTGTGGTGGGCGAGTTATCCGGCAGGGGTGGGCCGCGAAGCCGAGCCGTTTCCCTTCGCGAACCTGGGCCAGCTGGTCCGAGCCGCGGCGGAGCGGTACGGCGACAAGAAGGCCGAGACGCTGGTCCTGCCCAATGGCATGGAAGCCTCGCTCAGCTTCCAGGAGGTCGATCACCTCTCGGATGCCTTCGCGGCCTACCTGCGGCACGGCCTCCAGCTCCAGCCCGGCACCCGGGTGGCGATCCTGCTGCCCAATGCCCTGGCCTATCCGGTTTGCGCCTTCGGCGTGCTCAAGGCGGGCTGCGTGGTGGTCAATACCAATCCCCTCTACACGGCCCGGGAACTTGAAGAGCAGCTCCACGACAGCGGCGCCGAGGTGCTGGTGGTGCTGGACCACTTCGGCGACAAGCTGCTGTCCGTGGTGCCCCATACCCAGGTGAAGACCCTCGTGGTGGCCTGCATCGCTGATTTCTTTCCGCTGCTGTCGCGGCTGCTCATCCGCACCAAGCTGAAGCTCTCGGGACAGATCCCGCCCATGGGCCAGCCCTTCACGCGCCTGCCCCGGGCCATCCACCAGGGCCTGCTGTACCTGGCCAAGGAGCACCTCCTTCCGCAAGCGGCCGCAGGGCCTGCGCCCACCCGCGACAGCCTGGCGCTGCTCCAGTACACCGGCGGCACCACGGGCCTCAGCAAGGGCGCCATGCTGAGCCACGGCAACCTGCTCGCCAACCTGGAGCAGCTGGGCGAGATCACCAAGGTCTACCGCTTCACCTATGGCGAAGAGACCGTGCTGACGGTGCTGCCGATGTACCACATCATCGCCTTCACCATCAACCTGCTGTTCGGTTTCCACACCGGCAGCCACAGCATCCTGGTGCCCAATCCCAGGCCCCTCAAGAACCTCCGTCCGGCCTTCAAGCACCACGAGATCACCTGGATGACCGCGGTGAACACCCTGCTGAAGGCGCTACCGCACGAGGACTGGTTCAAGCCGGAAATGACCCGGAAGATGCTGGGTGTCTTCGCGGGGGGCATGCAGACCCATCCGGCGGTGCTGCAGCACTGGGAGGCGTTTACGGGCTGTCTGGTGATCGAAGGGTTCGGCCTCAGCGAGACCAGCCCCCTGGTCACCTACAACACCGCCGTTCGCCATGGGGATCGCCTGCGCCGCACCATGCCCCAGGTGGGAGGCGTGGGGCTGCCCCTGCCCGGTACGGACCTGCGCATCGTGGATGACGAAGGTCACGCGGTGGCCACCGGCGAGCCTGGCGAGATCGTCGTCCGCGGCCCCCAGGTCATGCAGGGCTACTGGCAGCAGC
>JANXYT010000051.1 GCA_025355915.1 Holophagaceae bacterium | reverse complement strand
CGCCACCTCGGAGCGCGTGGCGAAGGCCCGGCCCGTGACCCGGTCGCCGGCCAGCAGGGGCAGGACCGCAAGGGACAGGGCGAGGCAGGCCGTCGGGATGTGCATGAAACCTCCGGGGAGGCCCCCATGAAAGCACAATTGCCTCGCAAATTGAGGCTTCATTTTTGGGGGCGGAAGACCATGCTGGTGGCGAGGTGACCCATGCCCTTCGATGCCGCCACCCGGAAATCCTTCCTCCGTCGCTATGCCGAAGGGCCTGTACTCCTTCGCACAGCTTGGCAGTCGGTTCCGACCGAAGCCCGCACCTGGAGGCCCGGGAAGGGCACCTGGAGCGCCCACGAGGTGGTGGTCCACTGCGCGGATTCCGAAACCTATGCGGCCATCCGCATCCGGCTCCTGCTGGCGGAGGCCGAGCCCCTCATCGTGGGCTACGACGAGAACGAATGGGCGCGGCGCTTCGACTACCTCGCTTCGGATCCTGAGTTGGCCTTGGGGCTGGTGGCCTCGGTGAGGACTCATACCTCAGCCATGCTCGCCCACCTATCGGATGAGAGCTGGGGCCGGATGGGCCGCCACACTCACAGCGGGCCCTATGGCACCGACGACTGGCTTCGCAGCTACGGGGAACACCTGGAGATCCACGCCGCGCAGATCCAACGGAACCTGGCCGCCTGGCGGAACCGCTGACCCTGTAGGGCTTTTCTCTGAGCCTGAGGCCGCCAGGGCTAGAATGGGCGGCTTCCCCACCAAGGAGTCCCCCGTGCCCCTCGTCCGCATCTCCCACCGCACCGGAGTGAACGAGGCCTACCGCCAGGCCCTCTCGGATGGCGTCCAGGAGGCCATGGCCACCAGCGTAAACGTACCCGCCGCCGACCGCTTCCACATCCTCACGGAACACGCATCCGGGCTCATCTTCGATGCGCACTACCTGGGCATCGAGCGGTCGCCTGAATGGGTGGCCATCCAGATCACCTTCCGCAAGGGACGCACCGTGGAGATGAAGCAGGCCCTCTACCGCCGAATCGTGGAGAACCTGGCGAAGGATCCCGGCCTCCGCCCAGAGGACGTGATGATCTGTCTGGTGGAGAACGATCTGGCGGATTGGTCCTTCGGGAACGGGGAAGCCCAGTATGTCCGTTGACCTGGACGCCTACCTGCGGCGCATCGGACTTTCGGCCCCGCCCTCGGCCAATCTGGAGGGCTTGCGGGCCCTCCACTTCGCTCACGCCACCACGATCCCCTTCGAGAACCTCGATATCCAGATGGGCCTGCCCATCCGGCTGGACCTGACCTCGCTCCAGGACAAGCTGGTGCGGCGGCGGCGGGGCGGCTACTGCTTTGAACACAACACCCTGTTCCTCGCGGTGCTGAAGGCGGTCGGGTTCAGCGTTTTCCCCTGCGAAGCCCGGGTCCGGCTGGGTGCGCTGGAGGTGCTGCCCCGCACCCACATGCTCCTGCTGGTCCGCGTGGACGGGGTCCTCTGGCTAGGCGACGTGGGCTTCGGCGGAGAGGGCCTGTTGCATCCGGTGCCCATGGACGGCGAATCCCACGGCCAGTTCCTGAACACCTACCGGGTGCTGGACGAGCAGGGGCTTCGCGTGCTCCAGTCCTTCCACCACGACGCCTGGGAGGATCTCTACGCCTTCGTGCCCGAGCCACGGCTTCCCATCGATTTCGAGCTGGCCAATCACTACACCAGCACCCATCCGGAATCGCGGTTTCTGAAGACCCTTACGGCTCAGTTGCCCGGCCCCGAGGTGCGCCGCATCCTCCGCAATCGCGGCTACGCTGAGCTGCGCGGCGACGCTGTCGAAGGCCGCGAACTGGCGCCGGCAGCGCTGCTCCCGACCCTGCGGGAGGTCTTCGGGATCCAGGTGCCGAAGGGGGCGCGGTTCCGGGCCTTGGAGGGCTGAGGTGCTCGCTGACCAGGGGACATCCGCCTCTGCTGGGGCATGGTTGGTTCTGGACTGAGCAGGAATCCCTCAAGTATCCAGGCGCCACCGTCGATGATGTTCATACAGGGCTGACAGCAGGCGCTCGGATGGGTTTTCCCTTGGAGGCAGTGTGGCTGACCCATCCGCTGCATCGCGACCCCCGGGGCATCGGGTTAGGGGCATCTGGGTGGTGGTCGGGCTCCTGTTGATCGTCAACCTCCTGGTTTTCTTGATGACGGTAGCGACCTTGCGGTGGCACCGTCACCAGGCTGAAGCGGCCGCCGGAACCACCGCTCAGAACCTGACCCAGGTGCTGGAGCAGCAACTGGCCGGAGATCTCCAGAGGCTCGATCTCGCCCTTTTCGCCCTGCGCGAGGAGATGGCCCGCCAGCGAGCCGCCGGGGGGATCCAGGATAAGGAACTGAACGCCTACATCGCGCGCATGTTCACCCAATTCCCCGAGCTGAGTTCCATTCGGACCGCAGATGCCGAAGGACGCATCGACCATGGCATCGGCGTTCAGCCTGGAACCAGCTTCAGCGTGGCGGACCGGGCGTATTTCCTCGAGGCCAAGGGGAATCCCAAGGCAGGGTTGCTCATCTCCGAGCCTGTGGTGGGCAAGATCAGTGGACAATGGGTCATCATCATTGCCCGGCGCGTCGATCAAGCGGATGGAGGGTTCGCAGGGGTTGCCTACGCTGCCATCACCCTGGACCAATTCACCCAGTCGATGGCCCGCATCCACCTTGGCTCCCACGGAACCGTGACCCTGCGTGGCCGAAATTTGGCCATCTACGCCAAGTACCCAATCAACAAGGCCCTCGGCGAGGTGGTCGGTCGGCGAGAGACGTCACCCACCTTCCAGGAATTGTTCCGGCAGGGTCGCACATCGGGGGTCTACAGGGCCCGAGGGGGGATCGATGGCGTCGAGCGGACCTTCGCTTTCACGAAGGTCGGCAATCACCCGCTCTACATTCATGTGGGGCTGGCTTCGGAGGACTACCTGGCGCGGTGGAGGACGGAGGCCCGGTGGAGTTGGAGCGTGGTCGGATTCTTCACTCTGCTCACCTCTGGATTGGCGTGGCTGCTGCAACGCGCCTGGCGGAGGGAGCGGAAGCGGGCTCTGGAGGAGGTGCGGGAGCTTCGCGGACTGCTCCCCATTTGTGCCACCTGCAAGAAGATCCGGGACGACGCGGGCTACTGGAACCAGATCGAATCCTATGTCCAGGCGCACTCGTCCGCTCAGTTCACCCACGGCATCTGTCCCGATTGCGCGGAGAAGATGCTAGCCATGCTCCACTCACCGCCGTCGGACAGGTAGGGCCTACCAGGGAAGCGGAGCCCCATCCCGCCAGAAACCACCGGTCAGATCGGGAGCCGCCTCCAGCACCAGCCAGAGGATGCTATCGGCGCCTTGCTGGAGGCTGCGCGGGGCCTCGGGTCCGCCCAGATCCGTGCGCACCCAGCCGGGGCAGACAGAATTCACGGCGATCCCACGGGGCTTCAGGGCCTCCGCCAGCTGGACGGTGACGGCGTTGAGGGCCGTTTTCGACATGCAATAGGCGGGAGACCAGGACGAGGGCACCGAAAGCTGGCCGCCGCCGCTGCTCACGTTCACGATGCGGCCGCCGGCCGTCATCAGCGGCACGAGGGCTTGCGCCAGGCGAAGCGGGCCCACCGTGTTGGTGGCCAGCGTCCGGTCGAGCAAGGCCGCGTCCAAAGTCAGCACATCGCCCATGCGGTCGAGCATGATGCCCGCGTTGTTCACCAGCACGTCCAGGCGGCCGTGCCGGGCCTTTAGGGTGGCCGCCGCAGCGGCGATGGAGGCCGGGTCCGACACATCCAGGGGCAGCACCTCCACACCAGGAAGGGGATTCATCGCCCCTGGAGTGCGGACGCCTGCCAGAACGGTGTAACCCTTCTCCGCGAGGCGGCGGGCCACTTCCCGGCCCAGGCCCCGGGAGGCGCCGGTCACGAGGGCGATGGGTGCGGTCATGGTCCCTCCTGGAGTCGTGCCAGGATCATCGCATGTCCAAGGCACCTTCCACCCCGGCCACGCGTCTGCTGAAACAGGCCGGGATTCCTTTCACCGAGCACCTGTACCGCTACGAGGAACACGGCGGGACGAAGGTCAGCGCCCGGGAATTGGGTGTGGACGAACATACCGTCATCAAGACCCTGGTGATGGAGGACGACCGGGCCGCGCCGCTGATCATCCTCATGCACGGCGACCGCGAAGTCAGCACCAAGGAACTGGCCCGCCAGATCGGCGCCAAGTCCGTGCAGCCCTGCAAACCCGAGGTGGCCCACCGCCATAGCGGCTACCTCGTGGGCGGCACCAGCCCCCTGGGCACGAAGAAGGCCATGCCCATTCACGCCGAAGCCACGATCTTCGATCTGGACCACATCTACCTCAACGGCGGCAGCCGGGGCTTCCTCGTGGGGCTGGAGCCGAAGGATCTGGACCAGGTGCTGATGGTGAACCGGGTGAATGTGGCCATTTTTCAGGCCTAGGCCCACGGCAGTGGACCAAACCAGACCGGGGCGATGGTTCCCCGATCCCCCCCTCGAATGGAGTGATCTCATGCCCCACTTGAATTGGCTTGAATGGTTCGGGTACACCGCCTCCGTGGTCGTGGCCATCTCACTGACGATGAGCTCCATCCTGAAGCTGCGTTGGTACAACCTCCTTGGCGCCATCCTCTTCTCGACCTACGGATTTCTCATCCATGCCTATCCAGTGGGATTGCTGAACGGATTCATTGCCTGCGTGGATGTCTACTTCCTGATTCGAATGCATTCGACCCACGATCAGTTTCAGATCATCAGCGTGCCTCCCGGGTCGGAGTATCTGGAATGCCTCTTTCAGGAATACCGGGCAGACATCGCGCGTTGTTTTCCGGATTTCGACTTCCGCCTGGACGAACACCGGGTCAACTTCTACGTACTGAGGAACCTGGTGCCCGCCTGCGTGTTCATCGGCACCCCCGGTCCGGACGGAATCCTGGAGGTGGAATTGGATTTCGTCATTCCCGCCTACCGGGACTTCAAACCCGGCGAATTCCTTTTCGGACCGAATCGGGCCCTCTTCCAGCGGCTGGGCTTCCGCCGCCTGGTGGCCCGCTCCCATGACCAAAGCCATGGCCGCTATCTCCAGAAGATGGGGTTCACCCCCGCCGGAAAGGACGGAGCATGCACGATCTTCACCCGCGAAATCGCAGATATCCCGAATCCTGCCTGACCGGGTCGACCTGGATGTCCTCTGGGAGGGCTCCGGGGCCAGTGTAGCTGTGATGACCGTCATCGATTCCCCACGATCCATTGGGCTCCGTGCTACCTTCCCTCCCAACCAACCCACTCCATTCACCTCATCCCGTTCTCGGAGCCCTCCATGAGCGACGTGGAAATCAGCATTACCCAACAAAAAACCATCGAGGCCTTGCAGAAGGGGGAGCAGGCCATCCCCATGAAGGGCTGGCTGGCCAAGCAAGCGGCCATCAACTACGAGGTGGAGTGGGCCCTGGCGGAGGAGGATCCCGCGGCCTTCTGGGGTGAGAAGGCCAAGGCCCTGGACTGGGCCGAGCCCTGGACCAAGGTCTTCGAATTCAAGGCACCCAACCACGCCTGGTTCATCGGCGGCAAGCTCAACGCCACGGTGAACTGCATCGACCGGCACGTGCACAGCGACCGGCGCAACAAGGCGGCGCTGATCTGGGTCGGCGAGGACGGCGACGAGCGCACCTACACCTACAACCGCCTCTACCGCGAGATGAACCGCTTCGCCAATACCCTGAAGCGCCTGGGCGTGAAGAAGGGCGACCGCGTCATCCTCTACATGCCCCTCACGCCCGAGGGCATCATCTCCATGCTGGCCTGCGCCCGCATCGGCGCCATCCACAGCGTGGTCTACGCGGGCATGGGCCAGGCCGCCCTGCGCACCCGCATCGAGGACGCCGGCGCCAAGGTGGTGGTCTGTTCCGACTTCACCTATAGGCGCGGGAAGGCCATCGCCCTGAAGCCCATCGTGGATGAGGCCGTGCGCGACCTGGCCTCCGTCGACCATGTCATCGTCCACCGGCGGGGTTCCCGCCCCGGCGACGCGCCCGTCACCTTCGCCAGCGAGCGGGAGAAGGACTTCTACGACATCCAGCAGGGCCGGGATATCCACTGCGATCCGGAGATGGTGGACGCCGAGCACCCGCTGTTCATCCTCTACACCAGCGGCACGACGGGCAAGCCCAAGGGCGTGGTGCACACCACCGGCGGCTACTTGGTGGGCGTGAACTACCTGAGCAAGGCCTTCTATCAGATCCAGGAGCGGGACATCTACTGGAGCACGTCGGACATCGGCTGGATCGTGGGCCACAGCTTCATCGTCTACGGCCCCCTCAGCATCGGCGCCACCGTGCTCTGCCGCGAGGGCGCGCCGGACTATCCGAGTCCGGAGGTGACCTGGGAGATCTGCGAGCGCTTCGGCGTGAACGTGATGTTCACGGCCCCCACCGCGGTGCGAATGTGGATGAGCCATGGCGCCGAGGCGCCCGGGAAGTACGACCTGAGCCGCCTGCGCCTCATGGCCTGCGCGGGCGAGCCGCTGAACCCCGAGGCGCACCGCTGGGCGCAAGCGCACCTGGTGGGCCAGGGCAACGGCCAGGTGGTCGACAACTGGTGGCAGACCGAGATCGCGGGTCCCGTCATCGGCACCCTGCCCACCTTCGAGGCTCGGCCCGGCAAGGCCGGCAAGGCCCTGCCCGGGGCCCAACTGGCCGTGGTGAACAAGGATGGCTCGCCGGTACCGGACGGGCAGGGCGGCCTGCTGGTCATCAAGTTCCCGCTCCCCTACATGCTGCGAACCGTCTGGAACGACCACAAGCGCTACGAGGACTACTGGAAGGAGATCCCGGGCTACTACACGGTGGGGGACGTGGCGGTGAAGGACCCCGATGGCTACTTCGCGGTGCTGGGCCGCTCGGACGATGTGCTGAACGTGGCCGGGCACCGCATCGGCACTTCCGACGTGGAAGGCTCCCTCATCCGCCATCCCGCCGTGGCGGAAAGCGCCGTGGTGGGCCTGCCCGACCCCATCAAGGGCGAGCGCATCATGGCCTTCGTGGTCGTGAAGGCGGGCGTCGCCACTGGCCCGGGCCTCATCGCCAGCCTGAAGGATCACGTCCGCGAGGATCTGGGCGGCATCGCCATGCCCAGCGAGATCCAGATCCGCGCCAGCCTGCCCAAGACCCGGTCCGGCAAGATCCTGCGCCGGGCCCTCAAGGCTGAGGCGCTGGGCCAGGATCCGGGAGACCTCAGCACCCTGGCGGATTGATGCTGTCCGGGGGTTCCGCGCTGCGCGCATACCCCCGGACCCCCGCGCTCAGCCCGGCCAAGCCGTGCCTCGCTTTGTCCTTCCCTCGGGGGTTCCGCGCTGCGCGCATACCCCCGGACCCCCGCGCTCGGCCCGGCCAAGCCGTGCCTCGCTTTGTCCTTCCCTCGGGGGTTCCGCGCTGCGCGCATACCCCCGGACCCCCGCGCTCAGCCCGGCCAAGCCGTGCC
>JANXYT010000010.1 GCA_025355915.1 Holophagaceae bacterium | reverse complement strand
CGAGCTTCCCGGCCTCGCGCAGGCGGTTGCGACGGGCGGAGAGGTCGACGGCCTGGGCCTCCAGCTGCCTCAGCCCGGCCGGCGTCACATAGTTGGGATGGGGACTCTGCGGACGCTCGGGCACCTCCTCCGGGCGTCCCGCATCATCTGGATCCTTGACGAAGGCTCGATTCACGTGCCGCTCCCGGGTGTGTCCACCTCAGCCACGGGAGGGTGCGGTCCCCGGCCCCTGGCTCAACTCCATCAACACCCCGCCCGTCTCGGCCGGATGAATGAAGGCCACGCGACAGCCGTGGGCGCCGTTGCGGGGGGCCTGGTCGATCATCCGCACGCCCTTGGCGAGCAGCGAGGCCACGGCGGCGGCGATGTCATCCACCTCGAAGCAGATGTGGTGGATGCCGGGGCCCCGCTTCGCCAGGAACTTGCCGATGGGGCCGTCAGGGTCGGTGCTCTCCAGGAACTCCAGGGTGCTTTCCCCCACGGGGAAGAAGGCCGTCTTCACCTTCTGCTCGGGCACTTCCTCGGTGTGGTTGGCGGTCAGGTCGAAGAGCCGCGCCATGCGCGTCATGGCCTCGTCCAGGCCGGTGGCCGCGATGCCCAGGTGGTTGATGCGCAGCAGCTGCATGAGGACTCCCGTGGCCCCATTGTCCGGCATCCACCACGGAAGTGGCTAGATTGTGGTGTGCCTTCCAGAGCTCTTGGGGAAGAACTCCTTGGCGCAATCGGGACAAATGCCGTGGGTGAACTCGGCGTCAATATGCTCGTTCAGATAGGCCTCGATCTGATTCCAGTAGCCCTTGTCATCGCGGATCTTCTTGCAGTGGCTGCAGATGGGCAGCATGCCGCCGAGGGTCCTCACCTCCGCGAGCAGCTTTTCCAGGTGCTCGTGGGAGGCCTTCTGTCGAAGCCAGGTGCGATGGACCAGCCAGGCAGCCACCAGGGTCAGGCAGATGAAGAGCCCCACTTCCGTGAGTTCCTGAAGGATTTCCATCCTCCATACCGATAGATAATCCTGCTCGGCTAGGCCGACTGCCAGGTAGAAGGGCAGGCCGGAAACCCTGCGGACCGAAAAGGTGCGCTCGACGTGATCGAAGGGCGTGCGGGTCCGATAGGTTGCCGTGTTTCGACCGGATCGGGCAAACGCCAGCAGCTCCGGTGAAACCACCCTCTGACCAATGGCCGTCCCCGCGCCGATGGGTTCTGGGTGGCGGGTGATCAACCGCATGTCCAGGTCCCGGATGGCCACTGAACCATGCTGCCCCACATCCAAGGAAGCGAAGGCCTTGTTGAACTCCTCCAGGGCAATCACGGCATGGACGATGCCGGCAAACCTGTGGTCGGAGTGCTCAAGACGCCTGGCCACGATGATCACCCAGGTCCCCGTGAGCTTGCCCACCAGGGGTTTGGAAATCACCAGACCGGCCTCGGGAACATCCCGGAGCCGGATGAAGTGATCACGGTCCGCCACGCTGACGTTGAGGCCTAACCCGATGCCACTCCCGTGGTCGATCATGCCCTGGGCAGTGGTGGTGCGGAGGGCCACCAGCCCTGGCGCCCGCTCATGCTGCCGCCGGATGAACGCATCCAAGTCGCCGCTAGGGTCCTTCGGGCCAGTTCCGGCACGTTCGATCTCGTCCTTGACCGCCCACACGGCGAGGTCCGCCTTGGTCAAGGTGTCTGACACATAGCGATCGAGCACCTGGGACAAATTCTGCGCCTGGGCGATGGCCCGGTCCTGGTGGCCATTCCAACTCCGGCGGAGAGAGAACACGGCCATGAGCACGACGAAGAGGTCGAGGACCAGGACGCCCACGCCCAGCCTGACCAGGAAGCGTTTGGTCGGTGATTTTGGTATTCGGTTGTCCGGGGGAATTTCCATGGGATCCATATGATCAATCGTGGAAATTCTAACCGCACCCGCCGGGTAGGCCGCCTGCAGCCGAACCTCAGTGCTGGCAAGCGGGGGCCATGCCGAGGGCCACGCTCCCATCGGCCACGCGGACCTTGCCCTTGCTACCCAGGAAGGCGATGACGCCGTCGAAGTCGAAGCTGTCGCCATGGCAGTTGCTGTAGATGGCTTCGGCCCCATGAACCGCGATGGAAGCGGCGCGCAGGTCCTCCAGGCGACAAGTCCCGCCCTTTTCCACCAGCAGGCTTAGCAGGTCGTGGCCGTAGAGGGGTTCGGACATGGTGAACTCCAGTTCAGGAGCAGAGACTCCTAAACCAATGTTAACCCCAGCGCCGGTGATGGCGGTCACGACACCAACGCCGCTGTCACATAACGGGCTGTGTGCTTCGATGGCGAGAGCGGCATAAGGGGCCGTAACGAAAAAGCCAGAAAAGCACTGGCTAATTCGAAACGGCCCCTAACGAAAGCGCCACTTCCCGGATCAGGGGCTCGGGGCTGAGGTTCCGGGGCAGGTGCCGCAGGGCCTCCAGGACAGCTTCCTGGGGGGCCTTCAGGTCCCCGGGCACTCGGGTCAAAGCGACCAGGGCCTCTCGCCAGGGCGCCAGGGCGGGGACCTCGCCGGTGCGCATCCGGGCCAGGTCCGCCAGCAGGCGCAGCAACAGTTCGAGCGGCTGCCGCAGCTGTTCTCCCTGGGCCAGGGTGGATTCCTTCTCGGGCAGCAGGGATCCAGCCACCTCGCCGAAGGGACGGCCTTCCATCAGGGCGATCCAGGCCTCCACCTGGGCTTCGGCGCGGCGGAAGCCCGCCTCGTCCAGGAAGCGCAGGCTCCCCTCCCCCAGGGCGGACCAGCGGTCGTGATCCGCCTCCTGCCAGCCGTGCTTCTGGGCCACGAGCCAGGCCTCCCGGGGGGCGAGGGGCGCGAAGGGAATGCGCTCACAGCGGCTGCGGATGGTCTGGAGCAGGGCCTCGGGGCGATGGGTGACCAGGATGAAGTGGGTGCCCGGGGGCGGCTCCTCCAGGGTCTTGAGCAGGATGTTGCCGCTGGATTCGTTGAGGCGGTGCGCCTCCTCCACCAGGATCCAACGGTGGCAACCCAGGGGCGGCGCCAGGAAGGCCCACTCGATGACGCCGCGGCTGAAGCGCGGCTGGTTGTTCGAGTCCAGCCCCTCCCGGATCTGATCGATGCGGATGACGCCCGCCTTGCCCTCGGGCGTGATGCGCAGCAGGTTCGGCAGCTCGAAGGGCAGGTCGTCGCCCGCGAACATGCGGCAGCCTTCGCACTGGCCGCAGGCGTTGCGGCGGAAGCAGATCTCGCGCTGGGCCAGTTCCAGGGCCACCCGGCGCTTGCCGATGCCTTCGGGCCCGGTGAAGAGCAGCGACCCGCGGATGCGGCCCCCCTGCAGCCGCTCAAATAGGCGCTGCCGGATGGCCTGGTGGCCCGCGATGTCCGAGGAAAACATCAATCCACTCCGAAACCGGCGCTGCGCAACAACGGCGCGACCCGGCCCCAGATGACCGCCTCCACCTGATCCACGGGATCCCGGGCCGGAATGAGGGCCACCCGGTTCGGATGGTTCTGGGCGATGGCGAGAAAGCGGTTCCGCACGCGCCGGTGGAACTCCAGCTCGGCCTCGTCAAACCGCGTCTCCGCGAACTCGGCCCCCATGGACAGGTTGCGTACCTCGACCCGCTGCAGGGAGACTTCGGGATCCATGTCGAGCATCACGGTCAGGTTGGGTTTGAGGCCCCGCAGCACCAGGTCATTGAGGCGGTCGAGGGAGGCTTCCGCCACCCCGCTGGCGCCCTGGTAGGCCCGGGTGGAGTCCTCGAATCGATCCAGCAGCACGACCTTCCCCTCCGCCAGCGCAGGACGGATCACCAATTCAAGATGCTGGGCCCGGTCAGCGTAGAACAACAATAGCTCCGCCTCCGCACACCAGGTTTCGCCGCTGGGGTGGCGTTCCAGCAGCAGGCGGCGCAACTCCCGGCCCAGGGCCGTGCCGCCAGGTTCCTTCGACACCACCAGGGGCAGGCCGAGATGCCGCAGGCGCTCCGACAGGCGCAACACCTGGGTGGACTTGCCCGAACCCTCCACCCCCTCAATGGTGATGAACACACCCTGCACAGGACCTCCGTCGTTCGAGGATACCCGGCGCTGGGTCCTGGCACAGACCCTAGGCGACAGTGCTATCCTGCTGGAAACGCCAGGAGTGAACGGTGGCCGAAGCGATCCATTGCCCGAGCTGCACCACCCGCTACCGCCTTCGCCCCGAGCGGCTGAAGCCGGTCATTCGCCGGGCCAAGTGCTATTCCTGCGGCAGCGTATTCCCGGTCGGGGACATCGTTGGGCGGCTGCTGGCCTTGCCGAGCCACGAGGCTCCTGCCGGATCCACGGTCGAGGAGGGGCTGGCGGCGCAACCGGCCGTTCTTGCGCCGAGGGACACGCCGTCCCTGACCTTGGGTGATCTGGAGGGGGTCGACGCAGAGATCCTCGACAGGACCCTGGTCGAAACCCCCTCCTTCCTGCCCGAAACCAAGACCCAGGCCACCCCGGACCTCGCCGCCCCAATCCGGGTTTATCCCACCGAGATCACGGAGTCGACGCTGTCCGGCTACACCTCTGCCCGGGATGCCATCGACAAGCTGTTCGGCACGGCCCCGGCCCCGCCCTCAGGCTTGAAGATCAACCAGGACTCCAACATGGACATGGAGGCCACCCTTTCTGCCCTGGAGACCACCCTCAGTGGCACCTCTCCCCTCGCTCCCAACGAGCCCTCGGGAACCCTGGGTGACAGTCCCACGGCTGCGGGGGTGACCGAGGAGAAGCAGAGCGGGCCTTCCATTTCCACCATGCGCCTTTCCCGGGAGGATCTGCAGGCCGCCATGGCCGTGCAGGCCCCCGTCCCCGCGGAACCCACGGTGGCACTGAGGGCTTCGGACCTGATGACGGACGCAGGGGGGCGTACCGGGGGCATGCAGCCCTTCCCCACCACCCGTTCCTTCGCCCCCCCCGCTGACGCGTCGGAGGCCGGGGCCGAGGTGCTGCGCCTGAGGATCGGAGAAACCATCTACGGCGGCCTCACCATGCCCCAGCTGATCGCCTGGGTGGAGGAGGGCCGCATCCTCGAGAACCACCTCGTGGCGCGGCAGCAAAGCGAGAACTGGCTGGAGGCCCACAAGGTGCCAGGCCTGCGGCCAGCCTTCGAGCACCTCCGCCGAGTACGGAGCGGAGTCGCAACCAGCCTGGATTTCGACCTCGGCGAGATCGCCCCCAAGAAGAGCCTCTTCGGCGGCCTGTTCGGAAAGAACTGACATGCAGACCCTCCTCCTCCTCGCCGCCCTCGGCCTTGCCCAGGAGCCACCCCTCCAGATCCCGCCCCCTCCTGCGGAAGCTCCCCAGGCGCCCGCCCCCGCCCCCACGAAGGCTCCTGCAGCCCCGGTCCAGACGCCCCCGGCCCGGGCCTCGGTCCCGGCCCCCACCGCTCCATCCACATCGGCGGCTTCGCTCTCCTTCTACTCGGAAAGCTTCACCTTCTCCTGGGACCGAATGATCCCTTTGTCCATCAATGTGGATGGCCTGAAGGTGAACAGCATCTTCTTCAACAAGCGCGTCGTCCAGCCTGGATTTTTCAACCTCCTCAAGGGCTCCGAGTTCGGCACCCGGGCCCAGGTCGAGGTCACCAACACCGGCAAATATCCCAAGGTGCCCGGCTTCGCCGTGGCCGTGGTCGACAAGGACGGACGCATGATCGGCGTGGCCTCCGGCGGTACCAAGGTCGGCACCATCAAGCCCGGCGAGACCGAAACCTTCGACCTCAACTTCACCCAGGTGAAAGAGCGCCTCGCCTACGGCGACAGGTTCCAGCTGGCCATCGAACTGCGGAACTGAGCATCCCAAAGCCAAAAACTCAAAGGCGTTGACAGGATGAATTGCATGATTAACAGGATTAAATCTTTCTCCTGTTAATCAATCTTTCAATCCTGTCCAGCTTTTACGCAGTTTCCTAATTCGCCTCTTGTTCGTGGTAGTGCGCCAATAGTTCTGCCGGGGTGACGGTAGCCGTGCCCACCTTCCCCACCACCACGCCGGCGGCGGCGTTGGCGAGCATGGCGGCATCCCGCCAATCCGCACCCGCGGCAACGGCGGCACTGAAGGCGGCAATGACGGTATCGCCCGCGCCGCTCACATCGAAGACCTCCCGAGCCTCAGTGGCGATCATCCAGGGCGCCGCATGGTCGCCATCGGGCGCGAAGAGGGCCATGCCCCGCTCGCTGCGGGTCACCAGCAGT
>JANXYT010000505.1 GCA_025355915.1 Holophagaceae bacterium | reverse complement strand
CCCGGCATTGCACACGATGCCGTAGAAGGGGCCGTCGGCGGCGACCTTGGCCTCCAGCTTGAGTTGGGCTTCTTCCCGGTCCGCCACATCGAAGGCGATCCAGTCGGCGCTTCCGCCGCTGCTGGAAATGGTTTCGCAAAGGGCCTGGGCCTCGGCCACGTGGCGGTGGCAGTGGGCCGTGACACGGAAGCCGTCCTGGGCCAGACGGAGGGCGATGGCCCGGCCCAGGCGGCCGCTGGCACCGGTGACGAGGACCTGCCTGGAGGGTACGGAAGGAATGGGATTCATGGCGTTTCGATCGCCTTCAACCTAGCACGGGCGAGGGTTTCGCCTGAGCGGCGAACCGCACACGTGAACGCGCTCAGGCCCGTGTCATCGAGAAAGATCGCTTCCGCCTCGACTTCCAATTCGAGTCCGACCGGAAACGATGGAACGAGGGCCTCGTAGGAGCGGGTGCCCAGCAGGAAGCCGATCCTGGGCGCGCGGCCCGCCAGGCGATGGCGGTGGCCACTGAAGGCCGAGGCCGCCTGAGCCATCCACTCCAGGCCGATCCAGGCCGGGGCGGTGCCGTCCTCCTGCAGGTACCAGGCCCCGGGCTCCACGCGCACGAGGGCCACGCAGCGGGTGGTGGAGAGCGCCAGGATGCGCTCCAGGAGCAGGGCGGGCGGACGGTGGGAGATCAGGTCCCCAACGGGTGGGAAGGTGCTCACGGGCGGGCCCCGATCAGCAGGCTGAGGTTGTTCCCGCCGAAGGCGAAGGCGTTGGACATGCAAATGGATGGTCCTTCGAGCCGGCTGGCCTCGGTGGTGAGTTCTAGCGAGGGCAGGGCGGGATCCGCCTGCCCATCCCAGCGGTGGGGCGGGAGCCGGCGGTCGGGGTTCCACTGGGGCTGGAGGGTGAGCCAGCAGAAGGCCAGTTCCGTGGCGGCGGAGGCCCCCAGAGTGTGTCCGGTGAGGGGTTTCGTGCCGCTGCAGGGCACGCCGTCCGGGAACACCCGGGCCGTGGCCAGGCTTTCCATCTCGTCGTTCTTGGCGGTGGCCGTGGCGTGGAGGTTCAGGTACCCAAGGCCGTCCCCCGGTTTCAGCGAGGCGTCTGCCAGGGCCGCGCGCATGGCCGTCTCTGCACCCAGCCCCGAGGGATCTGGCGAGGAGATGTGATGGGCATCGCTGGAAGCCCCGGCGCCCAGCAGGGCCAGGTCGGAAGGCTCACGCCGCAGGATGAAGAGCGCGGCGGCCTCCCCGACGTTGATCCCGCACCGGTTCCGGCTCATGGGGTTGCAGAGGGTGGCGGTTTCGGATTCCAGGGAGGCGAAGCCATTGAGGGTGAGCTTGCAGAGGGAGTCGGAGCCCCCGGTGATCACGGCGTCGCAGAGGCCCATGCGGAGGAGGTTCCGGGCGGTCACGAGGGCCAATCCGCTGGAGGTGCAGGCGGTGGACACGGTGAGCGCGGGCCCGCTGAGCTCCAGGTATTCGGCCAGGAACGGCGCCAGGCGGCCGATCTCCTGCTGCCGGTAGTGGAAATCCGGAGGCAGGGATCCGTGCTCCAGGGAATAAGCCACGGCGCGTTCCGAGGCCTCGATGCCGGAGGTGCTGGTGCCCAGCACCACGCCCACCCGGTGGCGGCCATGGCGGGTGATTTCGCGATCCACCTCCTCGCGGATCTCCTCCAGCGCCGCCAGCAGGAGCCGGGTGTTCCGGGAGTCGTCGGTGGCAAAGCGTGCAGGCAGGGGCTCCAACTGGATCGGCGCCCGTCCCACCCGCGCCGGGCCCTCCGGCAACCAACCGTCTTCCAGCACCAGGCCCGAGGTGAGGCCCCTGAAAAGGCCGCTGGCCACCTCGCGCTTGCCGCGACCGAGGGCGTTCACCAGGCCCAGGGCCGACAGGTGGCAGGGCTCGTAGGCGGTCACGCCTGGGCCCGCTCGATGGCGGCGATCAGGCCGGCCGGGGTTTCGTACCGGGCCACGCCGGTGGCGGCATCGATGGGCAGCTGTAGGGTGGAGCCGCGGGTGAGGCGCTCGTCGCTGTCCAGATCACGGATGGCATAGCTGATCTTGAGGCGGCAGTCGTAGTCCTCCAGCCGGGCTTCCACGCGGATCTTTTGGCCGTAGCGGAGGGGACGCAGGTACTTCACCTCGCAGGTGACCACGGGCCAAACACAGCCCGAGGCGTGCATATCGGCGAGGTCCATGCCCGCCCGGCGCATCAGGGCGGTGCGGGCGATCTCGAAGTACTTCAGGTAGTGCCCGTGCCAGACGATGCCCATGGAATCCACGTCATGGAACGGGATCTCCAGGGTCACTTCAGCTTGAAGGGGCGAGGTCATGGGCGGGCCAGGGGAGCAGGCCTTTGAACAGGCGAGGAAGGATCGGGTTGTACCATCGGCACGGCGGGAGTCGCGCCCCAGAAATCATAGAAATTAAACCATTGGAACGGGGTCTCCCGGCACCGGGCCTCCACCGCCGCCGCATACCGCGCCACCCAGGAGGCCAGGGCCAAGTCCCGTCCCCGCCGCGGGAGCTCCACCCGGTCGGCGAAGGGCTCCATGTGCACGCGGTAGCCCCGCCCGTCCTGGACGCAGAAGAAGAGGTAGACGGGGCACTGAAGCAGGTGGGCCAGGAAGATTGGCCCGATGGGAAAGGGGGCTTCGCGTCCCAGGAAGGGCACGGCCACGGTCCGGCCGTTCTCGGACGCGGGTGGCCGGTCGCCCACGAGGAAGAGACACTCCCCCTTGGACACCTTATCCTCCAGCGCCATGGCGGTGCCCAGCGTCACTTCCGGAAGGTGGATGAGGTTCGAGGTGTACGCCGGGTTGATGTCTTTGAGGAGCTGCTGGAAGCGCACCACGTGTTCGGAATAGACCACGGCATTGAGGCCCTGGATGCCCCGGGTGGCGCCGAGACCCCGCAGCATGTCCAGGTTCCCCAGGTGCGCACTGAGGAATAGGGCCCCCTGCCCGGAGGCCCGTTGGGCTTGGAAGGCGGCCTCGTCGGGGAAGCTGATGACCGCATCACCGGCGTCCATCCAGGCGAGAAACCGATCCACATAGGACATCGCGAAGGCGCGCACATGCCAGTACTGATCGCGCAACCGGGGTTTCCGTGGGAGCCCCGGAAGCGGGCCCGCGTAGGCGAAGAGGCGATGGAGGTATTCGTGGGAGGCCCGCCGCGCGGCGCTGCCCGTGAGGAAGAAATAGGCGGCGATGAACTCGGTGAGGAAGCGCAGGCCCCGGCGGCCAAAAACCCGGTAGATCAGGAGGGCGAGGCGCAGGCCCAGGGCGGTGCCCCGCTCCTGAATCCTCGACCAGTGCGGCCGGTCCGTGGGGCGGGCGCGGAACTTCCGTGACAGCAGGAGGGGCAGGCGGAGCAGCATCCCGCAAACCAGGCGCGTGTGCATCCAGGTGAGCCGGAGGTTGTCCTTCAGCACGTCGAAATGCGAAACACCATCCTCTGGGTAGATGACCC
>JANXYT010000503.1 GCA_025355915.1 Holophagaceae bacterium | reverse complement strand
CCCTCGAGAGGCCCTGGACCTCTACGGCAGCTACTACCCAAAACGCCGGGGCACGTCGGAATTGCTGAAATTGGTGCAACTCGAAGAGAAGGCCGACGCTTACCACATTACCCTCAGCGGCGGGCAGCAGCAGCGGCTGGCCCTGGCGCTGGCCCTGGTCAACGATCCGGAATTGGTGTTCCTGGATGAGCCCACCACTGGACTCGATCCTCAGGCCCGCCATGGCCTTTGGGACGTGGTGCGGCACATGAAGGGCGAGGGTCGCACCATCGTTCTGACCACTCACTACATGGATGAGGCCGAGGCGCTCTGTGATCGGCTGGCCATCATGGACCACGGGAAGGTGATCGCCACGGGCACGCCTGCTTCACTCATCGTGGATTTGGCCCTCCCCAGCGTGGTAGAGCTCACCTTCGACGGTGCGGCGCCGGATCCCGCGGCCTTCGCCGCGCGGCTCGGCCAGGGAGTGGGGCGGCGGGCGGATCTGTGGGAGATCCCCACGCCGGATCCCAAGACCCTGCTGCCCCGGTTGTTGGAGGCCGCCGAAGCCACCGCCATCCCGTTCCAGCAAGTCCATATCCGCCGGGCCACGCTGGAGGACGTGTTCCTCCACCGTACCGGGCGGAGTCTGAGGGAGTGATGATGATGCTCTGGCGCCAGTTCGTCATGGAATGGCGGCTCTATGGCCGCGACCGGGTGGCGATGTTCTGGACCTTCGCCTTTCCGGTGGTCCTGCTCATGGGCTTTGGCACGATCTTCCGCGACGGCGGCGGGCCGAAGCTCTCCGTGGTGCGGGTGCAGGCCCAGGTACCCACGCCCCGGGATGCAGCCCTGGATCAGGCTCTGGCGGATCTCCAGGTCCAGGTCCAGACCCTTCCGAAGACCGTGGCTGAGGCCCGCTGGGCCCGGGGGGAGACGGCCACCCAGCTCGAAGCCGATGGCGAGGGCTACCGCCTGCGCCTGAACAGCTACCTCATGGCCCAGGCCGGAGCCACGGCCGGCCTGGTGAACCAGGCCTGGCTGATGGCCCAGGCCCGCCTCAGCGGCGCCCCCGAACCGCAGCGGATCCCCCTCCAGGTGGAGAGCCCTGGTCGCAAGCGCTCCGCCAACTACGCTGCCTTCCTGCTGCCGGGTCTGCTGGGCCTGAACCTTGTCAGCATGGGGCTCTTCAGCGTGGGCATGGTGAACGTGTCCTACCGGGAGAAGGGCAAGTTCCGGCGTCTGGCCGTCACGCCTCTGCCCAAGTGGATCTTCCTGCTGGGCCAGGTGCTCCACCGCCTCACCGTCACGGTGGTCCAGGCCACCATCCTCCTGCTGGTGGGACGCCTGGTCTTCGGTATCCAGAACCAGGGATCCTTCCTCGATCTGTGGCTCATCATGACCCTTGGAACAGGCTGCTTTATGGCCTTCGGTTTCGCCCTGAGCGGCTTCGCAGAAACGTCCGAGGGCTACGCCGCCATCTCAAACTTGGTGTTCTTCCCCCTCATGATGCTCAGCGGCGTCTACTTCACGCTGGACGCTGCCCCAACCTGGCTTCAGCACACGGTGGCCCTGATGCCCCTCGCCCCCTTCCTCCGGGCTTTGCGGGCCGTGTTCAATGATGGGGCTGGGCTTGCGGGGCATGGCCTGGGACTCGCCATCGTGGCCACTTGGGGCCTGGCCGCCTTCGCCCTGGCGGTCACGCGCTGCCGTTGGGCTTGATCCGGGGGGGGGGGTGGAATTGTGCTTCCCGAATATCGACGAGCCGCAGCTCGATTCTTCTCAAGATGAAAAACTGGAACCACAGATTTTCACAGATGGCCGCCGACCCAACACGCACGGGCCCGCCGCTGGCGGGAACTCGGCCCCGGTTATAAATCTGTGTGAATCTGTTGGATCTGTGGACCTGAGGCCATATCTGCGACATCTGTGGTTTCCTGTTTTCAAGCTGAGCTTGGCCGATAACCAGGTTGTGCTTTTCTTCTCTCGTGGCCGATGATGAGGGCATGACAACCCACCCGCCCCAGGATCTCCGAGAGGCCTTCGAAGCATCGGAGCGGCGGGCCGAGGATTTGCAGGCTCGCCTGGAGGGGACTCAGGGAATCCTCGACGCGATCTCGGAGGCCATCTACATCCAGGATTCGGAGGGGCGATTCCTGGACGTGAACGCTGGTGCCACGAGGATGTATGGGTACCCGAAGGATTTCTTCTTGGGAAAAACCTCAGCGTTTCTCTCGGCCCCGGGGCTCAACGATCTGGATGCGCTGACCCTGGCCTTCACGAAGGCCCTCCAGGGGGAACCCCAGCACCTCGAATTCTGGGGTCTGAGGCACGACGGTGGCATCTTCCCCAAGGATGTCCGCCTCTATCCCGGGACCTATCAGGGCCAACGGGTGGTCATCGCCATTGCCCAGGATATCTCGGGACGGAAGCGGGCCGAACAGATCAGGGACGCCGCCTTCCGCATCTCCGAGGCGGCCCTCAGGACCATGGATCTGCAAACCCTGTACAAATCCGTCCATGCCATCCTTTGCACCCTCCTCCCGGCAGAGAACTGCTACATCGCTCTGCATGATGCGGGAACCGACACCATCAGCTGGTCCTACTGGGCGGATCAGGTGGACGCCGCCCCACCCGCCCGGCGCTTTGGGCGGGGGCTGACCGAGTACGTCATCCGGACCGGTCAACCGCAGCTGCTCGACGAGACCCAGCTGGCGGGCCTGGTCGCCGCGGGCGAGGCCGAGTTCAATGGTTCGGAATCCCTATCCTGGATGGGCGTTCCCCTTCGGAATGATCAGCGGGTCTATGGCGCCCTGGTCATCCAGAGTTACGAGGGTGGATACCGGCACCTGCCCGAAGACCTTGAAATGCTTTCGTTCGTCTCCGCCCAAATCGCGATGGCCATTGACCGGAAGGTGTCGGAGGAGAAGTTTCGGTTTGTTTCTGCGGCCGTGGATGTGGCCCAGGACTCCCTTTTCTGGATCAACGACCGCGCGGGAATCGAGTTCGTCAACGATGCCGCCTGCCAAGGGCTTGGATATACCCGGGAGGAATTCCGGGGCCTGACCATTCCCGATATTGACCCAAGCACCACCCCAGAATCCTGGAAGGCCAACTGGGAGATGGTGCGCAAAGGGGCCACTGAGGTGCGGGAGACGACTCATCGCAGGAAGGACGGTACTTCCCGGTTCGTGGAGATAGCCCGGGTCATGGTGGTGTCCGATGGGCGGGAGCTGATGTTCGCGTCCGCCCGGGACATCACGGATCGGCGCCAGGCCGAGGACGCCCTTCGCCAGTCCCAGAAGCTGGAAAGCCTGGGCATTCTTGCGGGCGGCATCGCGCACGATTTCAACAACCTGCTCACGGTGGTGCTGGGCAATTTGAATCTCGCCCAGATGCACCTGCCCGAGCACACCCCGGCCCAGCCCTACCTCGCCAATATGGAGGCCACGGTGCTCCGGGCGACGGAACTCACCAGGCAGATGTTGGCCTACTCGGGACGCGGACACTTCCTCGTGGAACCCCAGGACCTCAACGCAGTCGTGCGGGAGGTCACGCACCTCCTGGAAGTGTCCATCCCCAAGAAGATCTGGCTGCGGTTCGATCTGGAGCCGGGCCTGCCAGCCATCCAGGCGGATGCCGCGCAGATCCAGCAGGTGGTCATGAACCTGGTGACCAATGCCTCGGATGCCATTGGCGAAATGGAGGGCATCATCCACCTCTCCACGTCCGTAACGGTCCTCGACGAGGGTGAACTCCGCTCCACCTACCGCACGGAATCGCTGCTGCCGGGCCGCTATGTCCTGCTCGAGGTTGCCGACACCGGAATCGGCATGTCACAGGAAGTGCTGGCAAGGATTTTCGATCCCTTCTTCACCACCAAGGCCACCGGCCGAGGACTGGGCCTCTCGGCCATGCTGGGCATCCTCCGGGGCCACGGCGCCGGCTTGCGCATTGCCAGCGAAGTGGGCCGGGGCAGCTCGTTCCGGATTTGTTTCCCGGCCTCTGACGAGCGGCCTGCAAAACCGGCTACGGACCTGGAGACGACCTCGTTCCATTCTCTGCGGGGCCGGATCCTGTTGGTGGATGACGAGGACCTCATCCTCCAGACCATTGGCTCCGCCCTGGAAACCCTTGGGCTGAGCGTTCTCACGGCCAAGGATGGTCTCGAGGCCCTGGAACAATTCCAGAAGGCGGGATCTCGCCCGGACCTGGTCCTCATGGATCTCACCATGCCCCGCATGGATGGCCGGGAAGCCTTCCTGGCCATGCACGACTTGGATCCCTCCATCCCTGTGGTGCTGAGCAGCGGCTTCACCGAACGAGATTCGACCAACGCCCTGTCGGGACTGGAGCCTGCCGGGTTCCTGCAAAAGCCCTATCAGATCCGGGAACTCCGCCGGATGCTCCAGAGGGTGCTGGGGGGCTGAAAGGCTACACTGGGAGGCTGGAGAGCCCCATGCAGTCTTCCAAACGCGCCCGGATGGCCATCTTTCTCACGGTCTTCGTCGACCTTCTGGGCTTCGGGATCGTCATTCCCATCCTGCCCCTCTACGCCCAGGCCATCGCCGATCACCCAAGCCCCTGGATGGCGAGCGTCAATCAATTCCTTGGCCTTGGCGGCGCGGGAACCACCCCCGGCGCCCTATGGGCTGGCGTGGCCTTCCTCAGTTTCAGCCTCATGCAGTTCATCGCCTCGCCCATCCTGGGCCGGGTCTCCGATATGGTGGGCCGTAAGCCCGTACTTTGGGTCAGCCTCATTGGCTCGGCCCTTGGCTACCTGATGCTGGCACTCACCAGCCGTTTCGAGTGGATCCTTGCGGCCCGGATTCTGGACGGCATCACCGGTGGCAACATCGCCGTGGCCCAGGCAGCCATGGCGGACAGTTCCGCTCCGGAGGAACGCTCCAAAGTGATGGGCATGATCGGCGCCGCCTTCGGCCTGGGCTTCGTGCTGGGTCCGGCCATGGCGGGCGTTCTGAGCGGAAGCGAGTTCGGACACCACCTCCTGCAGACCCGAGGTTGGCACCTGCCCTTCTTCGTCGCGGCCGGGTTGTCGCTGATCGCCTCGTTGATGGTGCTGCTGTGGCTGCCGGAGACGCTCACGGACGAGGTTCGGGCGCGGGCCCGGTCCCACGAAAGCCGGGGCCATGCGCTGGTGAAAGCCATGAAACGGCCTGGCATGCCCCAGATTCTGGGCGTGTCCCTGCTCGCCATGGCCGGCTTCGCCATGATGGAAGGCACCTTCGCCCTGCTGGTCCACCAGGACTTCGGTTTCCATCAGCGCGAGGTGGGCTACCTATTTGCCGGCATTGGGGTGCTGCTCGTCATCTACCAGGGCGGTCTGGTCCGCGTCGTCGCCAAGCGTATCCCTGAACGCTTAGCCCTCATCACCGGCCTGGTGCTCATGGGCCTGGCCCTGCCGCTGATGCCCATGTTGTCGGGAGTGCAACGATTCTGGCCCTTCCTGCTTCTCCTCATCCCGCTGTCCTGGGGCAGTGGCATGGGCAATACGGCCGGCACGGCCCTGGCCAGCCGGTTGACGCCACCGGAAGACCAGGGCGGCCTCTTCGGCGTGCTCAACGCCATGACCGGCATGGGGCGCATCATCGGCCCCGCCATAGGCACGTTCACCTTTGCCCGCTGGGGCGGCCAGGCCACCTACACCGTGGCCGGCCTTACCCTGGCCTTGGCCCTGATGCTCGCTCTGAACCTCTCCCGCCAGGAAGCCTGATGATCCTCCTTGATGGACGCTCCCTCACCGCGCCTCTGCTGGCGCGCATCGCCGCCGGAGAAGGCGTGGTCCTGGATGAGGCCACTCTGGCCCTCGTGGCCGAGAATCGGGCCGTGGTGGACCGCATCGTGGCCGAGGGCCGCACGGTGTATGGCATCAACACAGGCTTTGGCCAGTTCGCCACCGTGGTGATCCCCCCGGACCAGCTGCAGCTGCTCCAACTCAACCTCATCCGCAGCCACGCGGCGGGCGTGGGCGACCCCCTGCCCGTGGACCAGACCCGTGCCCTCATGGCGGCCCGCATCAACTGCCTGCTGAAGGCCCACAGCGGCATCCGGCCCGGCCCCATCCGCCTGCTGGCCGACTGCCTGAACCGCAACGTGTTGCCCGTGGTCCCCAGCCAAGGCAGCGTGGGTGCCAGCGGTGACCTGGCGCCCCTGGCCCACATGGCCCTGCTGCTCGTGGGCGAGGGCCTGGCCTGGTCGGGCGACGGGCATATCCCCGGCGGGGAAGCCCTCGCCCAGGCCGGCCTCTCGCCCGTGACCCTCCTGGCGAAGGAGGGCCTCGCCCTCATCAATGGCACCCAGCTCATCACGTCCCTGGGCAACCTGGCGGTGGAAAAGTTCACCCGCCTGGCGGATCTGGCCGACGAGATCGCCGGCCTCAGCCTGGAAGCCCTGCGGGGCACCCGCTCCGCCTTCGACCCTCGGATCCATGAGGCCCGCCCCCACCCCGGGCAGATCGCCGTCGCCACCCACATGCGCGGCCTCCTCGGAAAAACCAGCGCCATCGCGGAAAGCCATCTCGACTGCCACCGGGTGCAGGACGCGTACAGCCTGAGGTGCATTCCCCAAGTGCACGGCGTGACCCGGGACGCCCTCGGCTTCGCCGGAGCCATCCTGGAGCGGGAACTCAACAGCGCCACCGACAATCCGATGATCTTCACAGACACCCAGGAATCGCGATCCGGCGGCAACTTCCACGGCCAGTACCCTGCCTTCGCCCGCGACGTGCTCGCCATCGCCGCCGCCGACCTCGCCAGCATCTCCGAGCGCCGGCAGGAGCGTCTGGTGAACCCGGCCTATTCCGATCTGCCCGCCTTCCTGACGCAGAACGGGGGCCTCGAATCGGGTTTCATGATGGCCCACGTCACCTCGGCGGCCCTGGTCAGCGAAATGAAGGGCCTGGCGCATCCCGCCTGCGTGGACACCATCCCCACCAGCGCGGGCAAGGAGGACCACGTGAGCATGGGCCCCATCGCTGCCCGCAAGCTGCTCCGCGCCGTGGATGCTCTGGAGCAGGTGCTGGCCATCGAAGCCCGGATGGCGCTGGAAGGCCTGCGCATCATCGGCCTGGCCCCGGCCGAGGGTCTCCAACCCCTGATGGACCACCTGGCGGAAGCTTGCGCCCCCTGGGCCGATCGCGCAATGTATGAGGAGATCCATGCCACCCTCGGTGCCCTCCGCACCTACGAGGAAACTCGTCCATGACCTTGCGCACTCCCTGGCGGACTGCCTGCGAACAGGCCCTGCGGGGCTTCTCGGACGCCGACGCGATCCGGTTCTGGGGTATCGGCCATGAAGTGGACGGGTCCTATCAGCCCATCTTCAACTACCGCTTCGAGCACACCTACGCGGCCGTGCTGCTGGCGCGCTGGCTGGCTCCCGCGACCGGGGCGGATGCGGATGTGGTCGAATGCGCCGCCTGGCTGCATGATGTCGCCAAGCGCCTGAAGGATCCCCACGCGAAGGATACGCACGCCCAGGACGCCTCGGCGCGAGTGGAGGCAATCCTCGCAGGCACGGACTTCCCGCCCGGGAAGATTCGGGCCGTCCGCCACGCCATCGAAAACCACGTGGGTCTGAAGCTCACGAGGCGGCTCGAACCCCTCGAGACCGCCTGCCTCTGGGACTGCGACAAGCTCAGCAAGATTGGCGCGGCCAGCCTCATCCACTTCGGCTGCATCAGCGGCGCCTTCCAGCCCATCACCACGGCGGAGATCCTTCACCGCGGCGAAGCCTGGTTGGATCTGGCCCGGACCATCACTGCCTGCTTCAACACGGAACCGGCCAGGCAGGAAGGCCAGCGCCGCCTGGCTTTCATCAAGGCCCACTACGCCCAGCTCCGGCGTGAATGGTCCGATCCCATGGAGATGACGCCGCCATGAGCGATTTCCTGCAGCTTGCCCAGAGCCTGACGGTGGCCCTCAAGGCGCTGCAGATGTACACCGCCACGCATCCCCGGGCCCAGGAGTCCCTGGCGACGTTGCATGCGGTGCTGGAACGCTGGTTGATGGACCAGGAACGCCTCCAGTTCATCGTGTCGGGAGCCAAGGCCTTCCTGGACGGCCAGGTGCAGGACACCCGGAATCCCCATGTCTCAGCGCTGGTGAGACTCGTATCGGAACGGGGCATCAGCGGCTTCGTCTTTGAGCGTGGCGCCACCCCCGAAGAGCTCCTCGCCTTCCTCCAGGGGCTCACGACCAAGCCCGCGAAGCTGGAAGAGCTGGGCGGCTTCGAAGCCCTCCTCCGGGCCTCCGGCGTGTTCCACATCAAGGTGTCCCAGACCCGCTACCAGGAGGTCACGGAAGGGGAGGCGTCCGGCCCCGAGGACAAGGCACCCGCATTCTCGCCGGCACCCCCGCCTTCCCCCTCCCCAGACAGCACGGTCAAGTTCATCCGGGAGGCGCTGCTGGCCTCTCTCGCCAAGGGAGCCTCCGGTCGGGATGGAGCCATGGGGGGGATGGGGGACGCCCCGGATGGCAGTGACTTGGACTTCCTGAAGGGTCTCTCCCCAGCAGATCTTAGTGGCCTTGGACCACTTGGAGGGGAACTTGGTCTCGGCGAGGGGACGCCGACACCCGGGCAACTTGGCACCCTCCGCCAGGTGCTCATGGGACTCACACCCGAGGTCCAGATGGGCCTTCTCGCGGGCATGGGGAGCCTCCCAGAACACCCAGCGGGGTTGGCCCTTGGCGTGAAAGCCCTGGCCGGCGAGATCCTGGCCGTGGCCACCAGCACGCTCCTGGCCAAAGGGACCTCCTGGCAGCAGCTGAAGGGCCCGCTCCAGGACATCCTTCGCCCGCTTCCTGATCGGGACACCCTGATCCGCACCCTGTCGGCCCACCTTCGCGCCGCCGGACAGGATGCCTCCCAGGCCGAGGCCATCCTGCGCCATCTGGACTGGGAGACCCTCAGCCTGGAGGGCAAACTGCTCAAGGTGCTCGAAGGGGGCTACCTGTTTGAGTTGAGCCTGGAGCACCGCCTCGCCTTTCTGCGTGAACTGCTGGACCTCCGACGTTTCGACGAATTCCTCCGCATCCAGGAGGTGATTCTCGACACCCTCCGCAGCGACCGGCCAGACCTGCGGCTCAAGGCCATCCAGACCCTCACCGGGGTGGCCCGCTGGGCGCAGGCTCCTGGGCTGCCGATGGGCAGCGAAGGCCCCTTGGCCGAGGCGCTGCGGGCGCATTTCGCCTGGGAGCCCGATCCACCGATCCACCGCTGGACCGCCGAGGCCTTGGAATCGCTGCTGGCGGCCCTGATCCACCGCGGAGAATTCGGGGCCGTCATTTCGGACCTGCAGGAGCTCGCTGGGCTCTGCGCCTTTCTGGAAGAACAGCAGCCGTGGCGCAACGATGCCCTCGCCCGGCTGCGCGCCACCATCCTCCGGCCCCAACTCCTGGACGCGACCGTGAACCAGGCCTTCAGCCTTGAGCGGGACCGGATGATCGTGGAGCTGCACCCCTATTTGGAATACCTGGGGGATCCCATGGCCAGGCACCTGGTGGGCCGCCTGGCGGATGAGAACGATCGCACGCGGCGAGGCCGCCTGGTGGAAGCGGTTCGCAGCCTGGGGCCCCTTTCATTGCCGGCCCTCATGGATGCCCTGACCTCACCCTCGTGGTACTTGGTGAGGAACGCCCTGACCCTCCTGTCGGACCTGGGCGATGCGGGCTGTGTGCCAGCCATCCTCCCCCTGCTACGTCACCCCGAGCCCAGGGTGCGCCGGACGGCGGTGCGGGCCCTCTGGAAGCTGGGTGGCCCTGTGGCTGAGCCGCATCTGCTGGCCCGAATGAAGGACACGGATGGGGAAACGATGCAGGAGATCCTGTTTGCCCTTGGGCAGCTGCGCTCTGAGATGAGCCTGCCCCAGGTCACCGAACTGGCCCAGGACAAGCGTGTGCGGGAGCGGCTCCGAATCCAGGCGATGGATACCCTCGGCCACATCGCCTCACCCAGGGCCCTGCCGGTCCTCCAGGATGGCCTGCGCCGGAAGGGTTTCTTCGGCGGCGGCGAACCTCCGGCCATCCGTCTGGCGGCGGCCAAGGCCCTGGTGGCGATCGGAACCCCCGAGGCCATTGCCATGCTCCACCGAGCCGTGGAGGCCGAACCGAAGGGCGAAGAGCGCGAGTCCCTGCGCCGTCTGTTGGACGGGCCGGTGCAGTCATGACCGAGGTGCAGGCTCACCCTGACCCTCGCCAACTGCTGGAGGCCTTCGAGGCCTTTACGGCCGCCTCCGAACATCTGCAAGTCCGCTACGAAGCGCTCCAATCCCAACTGGGCCAGCTCCAGGGCGAACTCCAGACCGTGATCGAGGCCGTCCCCTTCGCCATCTGGGTGCTGGCCGAAGACGGCTCCCTGCGGTTCACCAACCGGCCGCACGGACTCGAAGGCCGTTTCCTGCAGGACCCGCCTCCCTGGGAATCCGGCAGTCCGGGCGGCCAGCGCCGATTCCAGCTGGCCGGGGGCCGGGACCTCATTTTTGAGGAAGAGCGACGCTCCGCACCGCACGGGGGCACCATCGTCACCCTGCGGGACGTCACCGAAGCCGTGCTGCGGGCCCAGCAGGCCACCCGGGAGGAACGGCTGGAAGCCATGGGGCGCATGGCCGCGGAACTGGCCCATGAGATCCGGAATCCCCTGGGCAGTCTGGCCCTTTTCTCCGGCATGCTTGTGGAGGATCTTGCCGACCAGGCGGGCCCCCTGGAACTCGCCCGCAAGATGCAGGAGGGCGTGGGTCGCCTGAACCGGGTGGTCGGCAACACCCTGGCCTTCAGCCGGGATCTCCACCCCAAAGCTGGCGCCATACCCTTGCGACGTTTCTGGGAAGAAGCTCTTCGCAGCACCACGCTGGCGGAGGCGGTGCCCTGGCAGAACCAGATCCCCGAACAGGCTTCCTGGTGGGGCGATCCCGACCTGCTCCGCCAGGTCGCGCAGAACCTGCTGCAGAACGCCATCCGCGCGCTCGAGGACAGCGAAGCTCCCCGCATCGTCCTGGCGGCGATGGAAGAGCGCCTGGAGGAGCAGCCCTGCTGGCACGTCACCCTGTCCGACAATGGCTGCGGCATCCCTGCCGAGGCCTTGTCGAAGGTGTTCGATCCCTTCTTCAGCACCTTCGGCGGTGGCACCGGCCTGGGCCTCGCCGTCTGCCACCGCATCATCGTGGCCCATGGCGGCCTGCTCTTCATCGAAAGCCAGATGGGCCGAGGCACCACGGTCCACCTACGGCTACCGGCCGCCGCGAACGCGTGACGCCGGTCACAGACCATGCGAAAATGGATCCCTTTGCGGAGCGCCCATGTCCCTGGTCAACCTTGATCCCGGAAAGCAGGCGCCTGAAACCGTCAACGCCATCATCGAGATCCCCACGGGATCGCGCATCAAATACGAGATCGATCACCACACGGGCCTGGTGCATGTGGACCGTGTGCTGTTCTCGCCCTTTCACTACCCCGCCGAGTACGGCTTCATTCCCGGCACCCTGGCCGAGGATGGCGACCCGGCGGACATTCTCGTCCTCATCAATGGTTCCACCTATCCCGGCGTGGTGATCCGCGCCCGCCCCATCGCCCTCCTGCGCATGACGGACGAAAAGGGACCTGATGCCAAGATCCTCGCCGTGGCCACGGACGACCCGAGCTACGCCCATGTGACCTCCCGCACCGACCTGCCCCCGCACTTCCTCCTTGAAGTGGAGCACTTCTTCCTCACCTACAAGGATCTGGAGCGGAAGACCGTCTCCAGCGATGGCTGGGGCGGCAAGACCGAGGCCCACGACTTTGTGCGGGCCTCCATCGCAGCCCACAACAAGCAGAAGAAGTAGCGGCCGATGGTGGCCCCCGGGCTGGTCTGTTTCGACCTGGACGGGACCCTGGTGGATCCCCTGCTGGGCGTGCGGAACTGCCTGAGGAAGACCTGCGGAACCTTCGATCTGGACATGCCGGACGAAGCCACTGTCCGGAACTGGATCGGCTTCGGCATGCGGGAATCCCTGGCCACCCTCAAGGGCTTGGAGGATCCGGCGCGGCTGGAGGCCGCCCTCGAATTCTATTGGGAGCGTTACCGCGAAGACGGCGTCTTCGAACACGAACTGTACCCCGGCGCCTTCCATCTGCTCCATCGTCTGAAACGCCAGGGTCACCGCCTATACATCGTTTCCGCCAAGCCCAGCCTCTTCGCCCGTCGCATCGCCTATCAGTTCGACCTGAACCTGATCTTCGACGACATCTTCGGCAGCGCACTGAAAGGCCGCTGGCAATCCAAGACCGAGGTGCTGGCGCGCCTGGCAAAGCAGGGCACCATCTGGCCCGGCGGGGTGTTCATCGGCGACCGGGGCGTGGACATGACCGCCGCCCGCGCTCACGGTCTGGAGGCCGTGGGTGTGGGCTGGGGCTACGGCAGCCGCGAGGAACTCGCTGCTGCGGGCGCGGAGCACCTATTCGACACAGTGCCAGAACTCGCTGACTGGCTGCGCATCCGCTTTCCGCAACCCGAACGGTTCGACGCCTTCAGCCGTTCGGAGTAGACCAGCGGGTGCCTGCGGGGACCTGGAACCGGAACGTGCCCGGCGCCAAGGTGACCGGCGATTTGGGATTCAGCAGTTCAAGTTTCTGCCGCGCCCCGGTCGGGTCGGTCCATTCCAAGGTCCGCAATAGACCATGGCGGCCGGTGGCTTTCAACTCCGGCAGGCCAGCCTCCCTGGGCACCAGCTTCAGGGCCTCTCCGCCGAGGGATTCCACCCGGTACAACCGGTCGAGGCGGGCCGGATCGAGCAGGATGCCCAGCAGGGGAAAATCGCGCACGGCGCGGGCCAGCTCCACCCGCTGGGCCGTGCGGGTGTCCGGGTCGTACTGCACCAGATACCGCCCGTCACAGGTGACCGTCAGGCCACCTTCATAGGTCACTCGCAGCCGGCCACCATGGGCCAGGGCCAGGCGGCCCCCCCGGGCCAGCTTCCCGAACACCAGGCTGTCGCTCTCCTGGCGGAACTGGCTTTCCAGGGCGGGCATCCGGGAAAAAGCCGTCCACCATCCCGGCAGCGAAGCCATGACCGGCGTGGCGATCAGCAGCGCCAGGACCAGGCGACGCACCTCAGCTCCGCTTCAGTTCGACACTGAGCTTGGCAGTGCTGCCCTTGCCGGGTGCGGGGCGGTGGATCTGTCCTTCGGCCAGAACCTGGCCCTGGCAGCGCAGTTGCACCACCACCTCGATCTCCTGGCCATCCGCCTCAGTGGGCACCTCCAGGCGCAGCACCGAGGGGGCGCCGGACCGCCCCACCTGGGTCAGTTCACCCATCAGCGAATTGATCGCATCCTTGTGATCGACGGCCTTGGGCTTGATGGCGGGGCGCCGGGCGTCCAATTTCATCGAGGCCAGGGCCGCCAGCGGATCCGCCTTGACCGCGGGCTTGGCTGGGCGGGGCCCCTGGTTGGTGGGGGCAGCCACCGGAGCGGCCTTCTCAAGGACCACTGGAATGGCTTCAGATGGGGGTGGGACGGGCTCTTGGTCTGCCTCGGACTCGAAGCTGCTGAGGCCCCCAGCAGGCAGCTCCTCTGCCATGACCATGGCCGCAGGTGGGGCCAGGTCTTCGTCCTCTGATAGGAAGGCTATGTCGTCCTCTGCTGCGTCAGGGGGCTCGGGAAGCACGGGTGCCTCGATGAAAAACCCAGAATCGTCATCCTCGTCCGGAAGCGGCGCAGATCCCGCGGCCAGGCCCACAGCGGATGAGCCTTCCATGTCGAGCAGATCCGTCACCGAGGGGAGGTCCGAAAGGGTCAGGGCTTCGATCGCGGAGCGAGGTGGTTCGACCACCGGAGCGGGGGGGACGGCCGGCGCGTGGGTTTCGCCCAGCACATGGATCTTGATGTGGGACAGGGCCAGTTTCGTGATGCCGCGAAGCGTTTCGAACACGCCCGTGCCATCGGAGGCCACGGACTGGAAACTGGGCGTTCCCTTGGGATTGAAGGCCGCCTCGAGCTCTTCCAACGGCACCACATTCCTCAGATCCCTCTTGTTCCACTGGAAGACCATGGGAATGTCCCCCAGGTTCAGTCCCAGTTCGCGAAGGTTTTCATCGAGGTTCTGGTAGCTCTCCTTGCAGGCATCGAGCATGGGCGTCTGGCTATCCACCACAAAGACGATGCCGTCCACACCCTTCAGTACCAGCTTGCGGGTGCTGTTGTAGAACACCTGCCCGGGCACCGTGTAGAGCTGGAGCTTGGTTTTGAAACCACCCACCATGCCCACGTCCATGGGCAACAGATCGAAGAAGAGGGTTCGGTCCGTCTCGGTATTGAGGCTCACCATTTCCCCGCGGGCCTTGGTGGAGGTCTTGCCGTAGATGGTGTTGAGGTTGGTGGTTTTTCCGCACAAACCCGGACCGTAGTACACGATCTTGGCCGTCATCTGACGGGTGGCGTGATTGAAAAACACCATTGATGAACCCTCGAGGCTGGAAAGCTGAGTGTATCTCGAAGGCCATCAGCCTTCCAGCCATGCTTGGTTAAAAAATACCAAGGGCCGGAATCAACTCTGGTTCTTGACCGCAGCGAGGACCTCCTGGTCGTGGCCTTCGGGCTTCACATCCCTGAAAACCTTGCGGATGACGCCCTGGCGATCGATGACGAAGGTGACTCGCTTGGCGTAGTTCAGGCCCGTAATCTTCACCCCATATGCGTTGATGATGGTCCGGCCGGGGTCGGCCAGCAGGCTGAAGGGCAGATGGTACTTGGCTGCGAAGGCCTCGTGGCTCGTCACGTCGTCGCCGCTCACCCCCAGGACCACCGCCCCCGCCGCTTTGATCGCGACATGCCCATCCCGCAGGGAGCAGGCCTCCATGGTGCAGCCTGGGGTGTCGTCCTTGGGATAGAAGTACAGCACCACCGCGGATTTCCCCGCGAAATCCGAAAGATTGATGGTCTTGCCGTTCTGGTCCACGGGCCCGGGCCCACTCCAGCAAGGGCAGCGCCTCGGCCATGACTTCAGGGCCGATGC
>JANXYT010000499.1 GCA_025355915.1 Holophagaceae bacterium | reverse complement strand
ATGCCCTGGGCATTCTCCACCGCGACATCAAGCCCGAGAACTTCATGGTCGTCCCCGATGGCCGCATCAAGCTCATGGATTTCGGTATCGCCCGCGGCGATCACCGTCGCCTGACCAGGACCACCTCCTTCCTGGGCACCCCCGCCTATTCCGCCCCGGAGGTGCTGAACGGGGCCAAAGGTTCAACTGGCTCGGATCGGTGGGCCTTTACGCTCACGGCCTTCGAGATGCTCACAGGGAGCCTCCCCTTTGCGGGCGAAAGCGTGGGTGCGGTGCTGTTCCGCATCGTCCATGAAGACCCCGTCCTTCCCCGGGACATGGACCCTGGCCTGCAGGCGGTGTTCCAGCGGGCCCTGGACAAGGACCCTGCGCGGCGTTTCCCGGATGTGCGGTCCTTCCTTCGGGCCCTGCTCGAGGCCCTTCCTCTGGAACCGGATCTTCGGCGCAGCTGCTTGTCCCAACTGGATTCACCCGCACCCGCCAGGCTTACGGGTACCGTGAAGATGGACCGCCTGATCGCCCCCAGGGCGATCCACCGGACTTGGTGGATCGCGGGAGGCGCTGTGCTGGCGGTGGGTCTCCTGGCCTGGGCCTTCTTCTTCCGCCCCGCACCGAGCCGCACCTTCTCCATCGAATCCCGTCCCGGCGGCGCGGAGGTGTTCCTCGACGGCACGCCCCTGGGCCGCACCCCGCTCCGGCAGGTGGTGGTGAAGGGCAGGGCGGACATCCTGCATCTGGAAAAGCCCGACTACCTGCCGCTAGACGTGCGCCTCAAGGCTGGGGATCGCGATTTGTCTCTGCGTCTTGTGCCCGCGCCCTTCGACGTGGCCATCGCCAGTGAGCCACCGGGTGCCGCAGTCTTCCTCGATGGCGAAGCCAAGGGCCGCACACCGCTGTCGGTCCAGGTGCCCGGCGAGGGCACCCATCAGCTGCGCCTGCTTCTGGAGGGTCACCAGCCCTGGACTGCCGTCCCCGAACGCCACAAGCCCCTGCCCGAGCCCGTGAGGCTTCAGAAGGTGCGCAAGCGGAAGCCCGGTACGGAAGACGGGAAGTTCAAGAAATTCATGAAGGGGATCTTCCAGAAGTAGTCCCGGCCATGATGGATCCATGGCGAAAGTAATCGTGGTGGGCGGGGGTGCAGCAGGGCTGGTGGCGGCCTGGCGGGCGGCGTCGCTGGGTCACCGGGTGACGCTGCTGGAGGCCAACGGGCGCCTGGGCGTGAAGCTCCGCATCAGCGGCGGGGGCAAGTGCAACATCACCCACGACGGACCGCCGAAGGCCCTGCTGACGGCCTTCGGCAAGGGCCAGGCAAGGTTCCTGCGACCCTCGCTGCACGCCTTCGACAATGGCGCTGTGCTGGAACTGTTGCGGCGGGAGGGCGTGGAAACCTACACCCGCGACAATGGCCGCGTGTTCCCCCTGGATCGCCAGGGCAGTGCGGCGGCGGTAGTGGCCGCCTTCGAGACCCGGGCGCAGCGGGCGGGCGTGGAGGTGCGCACGGGCGCTCGCGTGACCGCGCTGGTGGGTCGCATGCCTCGCCTGGAGGCTTTGCTGCTGGGCGAGGAACGGCTGGTGGCCGAGGCCTTCATCCTCGCCACGGGGGGCGCCAGCTACCCCGAAACCGGTACGCGTGGGGAAGTGTTGGGTTGGCTGAAGGGACTGGGCGTACCCGTCCATCCCTGGTTTCCTGCCCTGGCGCCAATCCCGCTCCAGCGCACCCGTCCCGCATGGGAGGGCGTGGCGCTGCGCGACGGCGAGCTCCGCCTGAGTGCCGGACCTGAGGGTCGCCGCCTCGGGGTCTTCGCGGGGGACATCGTGTTCACGAAGGCAGGCATCAGTGGGCCGGCGGCGCTGGAACTGAGCCAGGCCGTGGAGCGGGCCCGCCGTGAGGGCTTGGCCTGGCTGGTCTATGCCTCGCGTCTGGAAACGCCTGAATCGGTGGATGCGTTGCTGCAGGCCGAGCAGCATGCGAACCCGCGCCTGCTGGCGGCCACCTGGGTTCAACGGCACCTGCCGGATCGGCTTGTGGATCCGTTGCTGCAGGAGGCCGGCATGAATCGGACCCTCATGCTGAAGGATCTCCCGAAGGCTGCGCGGAAAACCTTGGTGGGCCTGGTGACCGCACTGCCGCTGGGGGAACCGCAGCCGGTGCCCCTGGCTCGCGGCGAGGTGGCTGCGGGTGGCGTTGATCTGGCGGCCGTGGACCCGCACACCATGGCCCTGCGCGGTTGGGAGAACCTGCGGGTCTGCGGTGAATTGCTGGATATCGACGGCCCCGTGGGAGGCTACAACCTGCAGGCGGCCTTCAGTACGGGTTTCGCGGCGGGCTCCTACTGAAAACTGATTCATCACGAAGACACGAAGACACAAAATAAAATGACCTGATTATCGGTGAGACTCCGCTTGAAGAGCAGGAAACCGTAGATGTCGCAGAAGACGTAGAAAAGGCCTTGGGTCCACAGATTTCACCGATTCACACAGATTAAAACGGAGGCCGAGTTCCGCTCTGGGGGGCTGTGCTTCGTGAGCATGGGCCCCAGTGGGGGCGCCAGAGCCGCATCTTTCTT
>JANXYT010000449.1 GCA_025355915.1 Holophagaceae bacterium | reverse complement strand
CCCGTGGGGCTGCACCTGCGGCTGGATCTCAGCGCCTGGGACCCCGGGCGGTCCTTCGAGCGGGAGCTCGAGCGGCTGTCCGGCGCGGTCCTGCAGGCCCGGCTCCAGAAGCGCGAGATCAGCCTGGAACTGCAGGGGACGGAAGGCATCCGGGAGCTCCATGGCCACACGGCCTGCTGGCGGGCCCTCGCCTTGGCGAGAAGCGAGGGCACCGGGGACCGTGGGATGCTGGAAGCTCCGTTAAGCTGAACGTGGAGGCTCTGGTGTTCAACGATGCGCAATCCCCGGCCTGGACCCCCCTGCTGGAAGCGGCCTGGAAGGCCCGCGACCATGCCCATGCCCCCTACTCCCATTTCCAGGTGGGCGCAGCGTTGCTAACCGCCAGCGGCGAGGTGATCGGCGGATGCAATGTCGAGAACGCGGCCTATCCCGTCACCCTTTGCGCCGAGCGTGGCGCCCTGAGCGCCGCGGTGGCGGCCGGTCTCCAACCTGGCGGCCTGGTGGCCGCGGTGGTGGTCACCGACGTGGCGGAGTTGACGCCGCCCTGCGGGGCCTGCCGCCAGGCCCTCATCGAGTTCGCCCGAGATCTGCCCGTACTCCTGGCCAACCGCCACACCCGCCAGCTGCATCGCCTGGAGGCGCTGCTGCCCCACAGCTTCACCGGCGGCCACCTGCGGTAGATCTATCCAATGGGGGCGGCCCCGCCTACACTTTCCGAACTCCCACCGAGGCAGCTGAATGGCCATTGATCGCGTCAAAGTCAAGAAGGAAGCCGACAAGCTCTTGACGGCGGGCAAGGTGGAACGGGCCATCGATGAATTCCAGAAACTCGTCGATGACAACCCCAAGGATTACAACACCCTGAACCAGATCGGGGACCTCTGCGTCCAGATCGGCCGGGTGAAGGAAGGCGTCGAAATCCACAAACGCCTCGGCAGCGCCTACGAGCGCGACGGCTTCCACGCCCGCGCCGCGGCCATCTTCCAGAAGGTGGTCCGGAACTCCCCCGAGGATATCGACGCCGCCCAGCGTCTGGCGGACCTCTACCGCCAGATGAACAAGACCACCGATGCCGTGAAGGTCCACCTGCAGGTGGCCGAGCACTTCCAGAAGAAGGGCCTCATCAAGCGGGCCCTGGAGGAGTTCAACAAGGTCGTCGACCTGGACCCCAAGAACCTGAAGATGAAGGTCAAACTGGCCGACCTTTACAATAAAGAGGGCATGAAAGATCGCGCCGCGGGCATCTACCTGGAGGTGGCCGAATCCCTGGCCATGGAGCAGATGCACGGCGAGGCTAACCAGATCCTCGAACGCGCCAAGTCGATGATCTCCACGCCCCAGGTCTTCCTCACCCAGAGCCGTCTGGGGGTGATCCAGGGCGACTACACCACCGCCGCCCAGCACCTGCGCGAGGGACTCACCACCAATCCCCGCAACACGGAACTGCTCGAGGCGCTGGCCGAGATCGAACTGCGGAGCGGCCATCCGGACCGGGCGCTCGAGGCCCTGGCGGAGGTCGCCCAGCTGCCGGAGAAGACCCTGCCCCTTTGCGAGAAGGCTCTCCGCAACCTCGTCAACGCGGACCGGGCGGAGGAAGGCCTCCGGCTGTTCGCCCCCATCGCCCGTGAGCTCGCGCGGCGTGGTTCCGGGGACATTGTGGGCCGCAGCCTCCGCACCGCTCTGCAGGGCAACATCAGCATCGAGGCCTGGATTCTCCTCGCCGAAATCGCGCATCAGAGCGGCAACCGGACCGACCAGGTCCATGCGCTCCAAAGCGCCTACGGCCTGGCCTGCCAGAACAATGACCAGACGCTCATCAGCCATCTGGCGGGACAGCTGCAGGCCATGGGGGTGGTGCCCGGCGCCGCGGCCCCGCCCCATTCCTTCGCCTTTCCAAGTGCATCGGGCGGATTGGAGCACCCGTCGCCCCAGGAGATCACCCGCCACGGCGGCGAGACGGAAGTGGACCCGGTCAAGCGGCTGCGGATCGACCAGTTCGCTCGCGAGGCTGAGGCCATGATGCGAGGCGGCAGCCCTGAGCGCGCCATCGAGACCTACAAGAAGGCCCTGGAACTGGATCCCGCCAACCTCACCCTCATCGAAGCCATCGTCGCCGTTCACCGGACCACAGGGCGCCTGACCCAGGTGCAGATGCAGTACGTGCAGAGCGCCCAGGCCCTCACCCTGCTGGGCAGGAAGCGCGAGGCCGCACACCTGCTGGATCTGGCGGAACAGCTATTCCCTGGATCGACCCGCATCCATCGCCGTTCCATGGGCCTGCCTGAGCCCGGCGTGCTGCCTCCCCCGGCCTCCCGGGCCCCCGTCGGGGTTCCGAAACCGCCGCCCCCGCCCGTCACTCCGCCCAGCATCGCCCCGGCCCCCGACAACGACCTGGACATGCTGATCGGGCTCGATATCCCGGGCTTCGAGGCGCCTCGACCCGCCCGAACGCCGATCCCCGCGCCCCAACCCTTCGCCCTAGGCGAGGGCCTGCCCCTTCTGCCCGACCGGGACGCCCTTCCGCCCGCCCCCTTCATGCCTCCTGTGGAAGCTGCCCCCTCGCGGCCGGAGCCTTCTGCGCTGGATGCATCCGACCTGAGTTGGATGGATTCGACCCTCACGGACCTCGATTTCGCTCCGCCCTCCTCCTCCGATCCCACGGCCTCCCTGCCGCCCATGCCCACCCGCCAGTTGGACCCGGAAATCATCGAGGCCCTTTCCGCCCTGTCCGAGCCTGAACCCGCTCCGATGGTCACGGATCCAGCACCCGCACCCGTCTCCGAGGAGGTCGATAGCCTGCTCGGCGACATCGACTTCCAACTCGACTACGGCAGCCCCGAAGAAGCCAAGATTGAGATCCAGGCCGCCATCCAACGGTTCCCGGGCCACCCTGGCTTGGAAGCCCGCCTGGATCGCGCGGAGGCGGCACTCCAGAAGCTGGGCCTCACCGCCAAGGCCCATGCCCTCGACGAGAGCGACTTCTCCCACTCCTTCTTCGACCTCACGGACGTACTGGGAACCGCCCTCATGGATACGGGCGAGGGTGAGGAGATGCACGACGCCACCCACATGGTGGAGAAGATCCAGAGCGTGGACGAGCTGTTCAGCGCGTTCCGCGAAGGGGTGGAGAAACAGGTCAAGGGCGACGACTACGACACCCACTACAACCTGGGCATCGCCTACAAGGAGATGATGCTCATCGAACCCTCCATCGAGGAGTTCAAGATCGCCATGGGTGACCCCGAGCGCACCCTGGAGTGCTGCTCCATGCTCAGCATCTGCGAACAGGCCAGGGGCGATCTCGATGCCGCGGTGGAATGGTTGCGCCAGGGCATCCTGGCCCCAGGCTTCCCCCCGGAGGACAGCGTCGGCCTGCGCTACGATCTGGCCGAGATCTACCTCCAGCAGGGCCACACAACCATCGCCGCCGAAGAATTCAGGGCCGTCTATGACATGGATCCCAATTACCGCGACGTGGCGGCGCGGCTGGCGTAGGGTCTCAAAAAGCTTGGACAGGATTAACAGGATGAAAAGCTGGATTCACAGGATTAAGATCTGAATTGATTTAAATACAAATGATTCAAGAATAAATGGCACTTAACCGCAGATGTCGCAGATCCACGCAGATGAAAAACAAGGGCCGTGGTCTGGCTGGGCGTGCCGCTTCGGGAGCATGGGCTTCAGTGGAGGCGTCAGGGCCGTTGAGTCGGTGCCCATCTG
>JANXYT010000414.1 GCA_025355915.1 Holophagaceae bacterium | reverse complement strand
GCGATGTGCTGGATGGCGCCGCTGATGCCGCAGGCGATGTAGAGGGTGGGGCTCACGACCTTGCCGGTCTGGCCCACCTGCATGCTGTGGGGCAGGCCCCAGCCCGCGTCCACGGCCGCGCGGGAGGCGCCGACCACGCCGCCGATGGAGTCGGCCAGGTCTTCGAGGATCTTGAAGTTGGCACCGTCCTTCATGCCGCGGCCCCCGCTCACGATGACGTTGGCCTCGCTCAGATCCACCTTGCCGCTGGCCTTGGCCAGGATCTCCTTCACCACGGACTTGAAATCACCCGCAGGAGCGGTCAGCGCCTCGGGGGCGCCAGCGCCAGCCTTCTCGGCCACGGGGAAGACATTGGGACGGGTGGTGGCCACCTGGATCGCACTGGTAAAGCTGGTGGTGGCGAACGCCTTGCCGGCGTAGACGGGGCGTACAGCCTGAAGCTTGCCGTCCACCATGGAGAGGCCGGTGACATCGGAGGCGTAGCCGGCGCCCAGGCGGGCGGCGGTGCGGGGAATCACGTCCTTGCCGACAGCAGTGGCAGCGGCGAGCAGCACGGTGGCGCCCTTGGCCTTGACCGCGTCGGCGAGGAGCCTGGCATAGGCGTCGCTGGAGTAGGAGGCCAGGGTGGGGGCCTCGGCGGTGAGGATCACATCGGCCCCGTACTTGGCGGCCTCAGCGGATCCTGTGCACGATGCGCCAGCAAAGATGGCGCCGAGCTTCTTGCCGGCGGCATCCGCCAGCCGACGGCCCTCGCTGAGGGCCTCGGTGCTGGGTTTGCGGATCTGGCCGTCCTTCAGTTCACAGAATACGAGAATCATGGATGCGTCCTTTCGAATCGGAAGTCTGTGGCGGGAGGGCTAGAAGACCTTGGCTTCGTCCTTGAGCGCCTGGATCAGGGCCAGGGCCTGGGCGGCGGAATCCCCTTCCAGCTTGCGGCCCGCGGGGCGCACTGGAGGCAGGGCCAAGGCGCTGATCTGAGCGCCGGGGGTGGCGGGGGCCGCTTCCAGTTCCTCGATGGTCTTCTTCTTGGCGGCCATGATGCCCTTCAGGCTGGCATAGCGGGGCTCATTGAGGCCCTTCTGCGCGGTGATCACGGCGGGCAGGGCGCCTTCCACCATTTCCGAACCGCCTTCAATCTCGCGCTCGGCCTTGAAGGTGCCGTCGCCGAGTTCGAGTTTCACGACGACGTTGGCCTGGGCCATGCCGAGCAGTTCCGCCAGCATCGGACCCATGGCGGAGTTGTCACCGCCCAGGCCCATGTTGCCGCAGAGGATCAGGTCGAAGCCCTTGTCCTTGGCGTAGGCGGCAATCATCTGCGCGACGGCAAACGCATCGCCCTGGCCATCGCCCTTCAGCAGCACGGCCGAGTCCGCACCGAGCGCCAGCGCGTTTTTGAGCACCTCCTTGGCGGTGTCGCCACCGACCGAGAGGGCCACGACTTCGGCGCCCTTGCCCTCCTTGATGCGAACGGCCTCCTCCAGCGCGTACTCGTCGTACGGACTGGTGATCCATTTCACGTCCGCCGGATCGAGCGAACGTCCATCGGCGGCAACTTTGATTTTGGTCTCGGTGTCGGGAACCTGCTTGAGGGCGACAAGGATCTTCATGGGCGCTCCCTGATGCGTCACGGATGGGCCGACGGATAGCCGACCCAAAGGAAGAGTTTAGCCTGACCAAACCTCCGATCCCATCCGCGTTTCACAGGGATTTGCCAGGAATCACGCTTGCCTTCGGGGAGATGAGGCCCTGTCCCAGGGTAGATTTCCGCACTTCCGGTATGGTGAACGGATCATGGGCGAAACCACACCGAGCTTCCTGAATGCGCTGGTCCTCACCGGGGGCGGGACGGGGGGGCACTTCTTCCCGGCCGTCGCCCTGGCGGAAGGCGCCCGTGGCCGGTGGTCTGACCGTCCGATCACCTTCGTCGGCGCCCGCCGGGGCCTCGAGGCCCGGGAACTTCCGGAAAGCTCCTGGCCGCACCTCCTGCTGGATCTGGAGGGCGTGATGGGCCGCTCGCCGCTCCGCATGGCACGGTCCACGTGGAAGCTTTGGAGGGCCCTCGCCCACCTCAAGGAGCTCTGGCGGAGAGAGCGGCCCTGGGCCGTGGTGGGCACTGGCGGCTACGGCGCCGCGCCGGCCCTGCTGGCAGCGCGCGCCCTGGGCATCCCCTACTTCCTGCACGAAAGCAATGCGGTGCCCGGAGCACTGGTGAAATTGGTGGCCCCGAAGGCGCGGCGGGTGTGGTGCGGCATGGAGGCCGTGGTGCCCCTGCTTTCACGTGCCAGCTGCCGCGTGGTGGGGACGCCGGTGCGCAAGGTCTTCCTTCGGGAATTCCGCCCCGCGGGGGAATTGATTCCTCCCTTCCAGCTGCTGGTCCTGGGTGGCAGCGGCGGAGCGCGAGCCATCAACGAGGCGATGCTGGAGCTCGCCCCGGCTCTGCTGGAGCGTCTGCCTGAGTGGGAGATCCTGCACCAGGCGGGGCCTGCGGATCTGGAGCGGCTGAAGGAACGGCCACGCCATCCGCGCCACGCAATGGTTCCCTTCATCGTGCGGATGGATGAGGCCATGGAGTCCGCGAGCCTGGTGGTAAGCCGGGCCGGTGCGAGCACCTGTGCCGAACTGAAGGCTTCGGGGAGAGGTGGCGTCCTGGTGCCATTGCCCACCAGCGCCAACGATCATCAGCGGATGAACGCCCTGGCGCTGGCCGCGGAGGGACGGGCCTTGGTCATCGAGCAGGCCCTCGACCTGCCCACTCGGCTGGAAACGGCCCTCCTGCCGTTGTTGAACGAAGCCGCGGCGCGACAATCCCTGTCCAGGGCCCCAGAGCCCAATCGGGCCGTGGAGCTCTGTCTGGAGGAGCTGGATTCCTACCTCGGCTGACGGGGCGCGGCGAGCCAGGCGACGATGACCGAGAGGAAGTAGAGGGCGAGGAGGACGACGCTGAAGAAGATGGTGGTGACCACCACATCGCCGGGCGTGAAGAAGGCGCTGAAGATGAGGATGGCCATGGTGGCGTGGCGCCAGTACTTCAGCATCGAGCGGGCCGTCACGATGCGGAACCTCGCCAGAAAGAAGAAGAGGACCGGCAGTTCGAACATCACACCCGTGATGAGCGTGGTGGAGATGAAGAGATCGAGGTAGTCGGAGGCGTGCAGGTTGGCACGGAGCCCCGCAGCGGCGGCCTCCTGGAACAGGATGTCGCCGAGGAACTTGAAGGCTTGGGTGTAGGCGAAGGCGGACCCGGCCAGGAAGCAGCCTGAGGTCACCACCACGAAGGGGATGACGAGGCGACGTTCTTTCGGCAGCAGGCCGGGCCGGATGAAGGCCCAGAGCTGGTAGAAGAGAAAAGGTGCGGAGAGGAATGCGGCGGCCCACAACGAGAGCCGCATCATGCTGAAGAAGGGCTCAGTGAGGTCCGTGAAGGCAAAGGGATCGAGGGTGGATACCGCCTTGCCCGTCTGATGGGCCATGGCATCAAGGAAGGGCTTTTGCGCCCAGATCCACAGTTTGAAGCGGTAGGCGTAGGTGACGGCAAACACCACCGCCACGATGAGGAGCGAGCGCACGATGCGCACCCGCAGTTCCTGTAGGTGTTCCCAGAAGCTCATCTTTTCAGGTGGCGTGGCCGGAATCGGCATGGTCCTCACGGGGAAATGGGACCGGCCTCCCGAGAGAGGCCGGTCAAAGAGGGATGCGCCGAGCTACTTCTTATCCTTGTCCACGACGACGTCTTCCTTCACGGAATCCGTCAGCTCGCGGCTGGCCTTCTTGAACTCCTGGATGCCTTTGCCGAGACTCTTGCCCAGTTCAGGCAAACGGGAGGGCCCGAAGAAGATCAGCAGCGCGATGCCGATCAGCAGGATTTCCATCATTCCAAGGTTGCCCATGGTGTGCTCCGTTCCAGGTGGTGCGGGTTCAGGGTTTCAAGTCCGCCAGCGACACGTCGCCGGGCAGGTCCAGTTCCATTCTAAGCAGGGCCTGCCCGTGAGTCTTCCCCTGGGCATCGGTTTTCACGCTCTCGCTGCCGCCCCCGCCGAGGGAATTATGCAGGATGAAATTGATGGCCTTGAGGTTAGGTACTTCAAAACGTTCAACACTTCCTTTGCATATGGTTGAAAAGTGATTTTTGATACGCTCCGTCGTGAGTTCGGCCAGCAGCAGGCGGTACCCTGCTTCGGTGTAGGCGATGACGCCCACGTTCGAGCCGTCTCCCTTGTCGCCACTGCGGGCGTGGGCGATGTCTTCGAGCCGGATGGTTGTCATTTGGCCTCCACGGCACGGCGGCCAAGGGAGTGGTAGGTCCAGCCCTTGGCCTCCATGGCCTCGGGGCGAAAGAGGTTACGTCCGTCGAAGATGCGGCGGGCCTTCAGGGCCTTGGCCACGGCCTCGAGGTCAGCCTCGCGGTACTGAGTCCATTCGGTGGCGATGAGCAGGGCATCCGCCCCTTTGCAGGCGGCGAGCGGCGTTTCCGCATAGCGCACCTTGTCGCCGATCTTGGCTTTCACGGCCTCCATGGCGGCGAAATCATGGGCCACCACCTCGGCACCGAGGTTCACCAGACCCTCAATGAGTTCCAGCGCCATGCTTTCGCGGATGTCATCCGTATTGGCCTTGAAGGCCAGACCCCAGAGGGCAAAGCGTCGACCTTTTAATGGGGCCGGCACACCGGCCTTCACGCCGAAGTGGGCCTTCACCTTCCGCAGGAGCACCTGCTTCTGGTGGCGATTGGCCTCCACCGTGGCCGCCAAGGTCAGGAGCGGGTGGCCCTGCTCGCGACCCACCTTGAGCAGGGCCTGCAGGTCCTTGGGGAAGCAGGAGCCGCCGAAACCGGGGCCGGGATTGAGGAAAGCCGGGCCGATGCGGTGATCGGCGCCAATGGCCGTTTTCACGTGATCCACGTCGGCGCCCACGGCCTCGGCGAGGTTGGCGATCTCGTTGATGAAGCTGATGCGCAGCGCCAGCATGGCATTCGCGGCGTACTTCGTCAGCTCCGCACTGGAAGGATCCATGCGGAACCACTTGCCGCCGCTGCGATCGAGGAAGGACTGGTAGAGACCCTTCATGACGGTTTCAGCGTGGTCGGTGCGGCAGCCCACGACCACGCGATCGGGCTCCAGGAAGTCGCCGATGGCGGAGCCTTCGCGCAAGAATTCAGGATTGCTGACGACCTCAAAAGCCCGATCCGTATGGGCGGCGATCTCGGCGTGGACGCGCGCCGCCGTGCCCACGGGAACCGTGCTCTTGTCCACCACGATGAGGGGCTTGGCATCCTTGGCCCGCAGGGCCATCGCATCGCCGATCTGGCCCGCCACGGCCAGCACATGCTTCATATCGGCGCTGCCATCTTCGCTCTGGGGCGTGCCCACGCAGATGAA
>JANXYT010000204.1 GCA_025355915.1 Holophagaceae bacterium | reverse complement strand
TCGCGCCCTCGGCAGCGGGCACCCGGAGCTGGATGCCTTCGAGATCACCGCCCCCATCGGAGAAATCCCTTACGCCCCCCTGGGCACCCTCCACGCCGCCCATCCTGCGGGGCGGCGTTCCCACAGCTGCGTGACCGTGCTGGAACGCCGGGAGGGCGCTGCCCTGCTGGATGTGGAGATCCTCACGGGACGCCCCCACCAGATCCGCATCCACCTGGCCTGGATGGGGCATCCGCTGGTGGGGGACCCCCTCTATGGGCCCGGTGGCATCCCGATCCCAGGGACCCGAGCCCTGCCCGGCGATCCCGGCTACCTGCTGCACGCCCACCTGCTGGAGCTGGACCACCCCCGCCATGGGGAATGGATCACACTCCTCTGCCAGCCGCCGCCATTGCTGAGGATGGCCTATTCCGATGGTCGTTCAACGCACTAGAAAAGATTTTCACCGCCAAGGCGCCAAGAACGCCAAGAAGTGCATGGGTGTTGTGCTTTTTCTTTCTTGGCGCCTTGGCGGTGGTCTTTATTGGGCCCAAATTCGTATCAGTTGTGGACGCCCGGCGCTTCCCGGCCCATGCGCTCCACGTATTCCAGATAGGACCCTCCGAACACCACGGGGCCTTCGTGTTCTTCGCCACCCAGTTCCAGCACCCGATTTGCAAGTCCGCGAAGAAAGGTGCGGTCGTGGGACACGAAGAGCATGGTGCCCTCGAAATCCTTCAGGGCCTCGATGAGCATCTCCTTGGTGGCCAGGTCCAGGTGATTCGTGGGCTCGTCCAGCACCAGGAAGTTCGGCGGATCGAAGAGCATCCGGGCCATGACCAGCCGTGATTTCTCACCCCCGGAAAGTGCGCGGACCTTCTTGTCCACGTTGTCGCCGGAGAACTGGAAGGCGCCGAGCAGGTTGCGCAGCACCCCCAGACCCTCCATGGGGAAGTCCTGCTGCATCTGCTCGATCACGGTGAGCTCGGGATTCAGCAGATCCAGGGCCTGCTGGGAGAAGTAGCCGAGCCGGAGGCTGGCGCCCAGACGCACGGACCCTGCGTCGGGTTGGATCGCGCCCGATACCATCTTCAACAGCGTGGACTTGCCGGCCCCGTTCTTGCCCATCACGCACCAGCGCTCGCCTCGGCGGATATGGAAGTTGAACCCGTTGTAGAGCCTGCGGGCGCCATAGGCCTTGCTCACGCCGTCCAGCATGGCTACGTCATCGCCGGAGCGGCCGGGAATGCGGAAGTCCCACTTCACCGCACGGCGTTTCCGGGGCGGTTCGATGCGTTCGATTTTGTCCAGGGCCTTCACCCGGCTTTGCACCTGGGCGGCCTTGGCGGCATGGGCCGAGAACCGCTCGATGAAGCGCTGTTCCTTGGCGAGCTTGGCTTGCTGCCGGGCATAGGCAGCCTCCTGGTTGGTCTCCCGCTGTTCGCGTTCCTTCACATAGAAGTCGTAGTTGCCCGAGTAGGTGGTGATGTCGCCGCCATCGATCTCCAGCACCTTGGTGACCACGCGGTTCATGAAGTCCCGGTCATGGCTCGTCATGAGCAGCGTGGCGGGCACGGCCTTGAGGAAGGTTTCCAGCCAGAGGATGGATTCGATGTCCAGGTGGTTGGTGGGCTCATCCATGAGCAGCACATCGAAATTGCCGAGCAGCACCTTGGCCATGGAGACGCGCATCTTCCAACCACCGGACAGGGCGCCCACGTCGCCGTCGATCTGCGCGTCCTCAAAGCCTAGGCCGAGGAGGCAGGCCCGGGCGCGGGCTTCGAGCTCATAACCGCCGAGATGCTGGTATTCCTCCTGCACATGGCCAAAGCGATCGAGGATGGCTGCCAGTTCGTCGCCACGGCTCGGATCCGCCATGGCGTGTTCCAGGTCCAACAGCTCGTGGTGCAGGTCGCCCAGGCGTCCGCTGCCAGCGATGGCCTCGTCCAGCACGGGCCGACCCGCCATTTCATCCACTTCTTGCCGGAAGTAGCCGAGGGTGAGCTTCTTCGGCAGAGAGACGGAACCGTCGTCCGGCGACTCCTCGCCCATGATCATGCGGAACAGGGTGGACTTCCCCGCCCCGTTCGGGCCCACCAGGCCCACCTTCTCGCCGGGGTTCAACTGGAAATCCGCTTCGATGAACAGGATCTGCTTGCCGTACTGCTTGCTGACATTGGAAAACGAAATCATCAACCCTCAACTTTCATACTGGATCCGCCAGCCGCCCCTCGGGGGCCATGCATCAATTCCACGACGGCCTGATTCATCCGGAGGCGTGCTTCATGGCGTTCGGAGGCCCGGGTGATGTAGCGTGCGCGGATCTCGATGCCACTGGCCGTGGGCACGACGTTGAGGCCGGGAACCACGGAGAACCCCTGCACCCGGTAGCGTGCCGCAGCCCGCTTCAACTCCTGCTCCGCGAGCCGGGCATTGGCCTCCGTCTGCTGTTCCACCAGCTTCTGGACGCCGTCGATGATGGGATAGGGATCCTGCCCTGAGGGGATCGGAATCCGAAGCTCGTCCCACATCCACTGGCCTGAGGTGGTGAAGTTGAAGAAGTGTCCCTCGATGGCGAAGCTGTTCACGAAGGCCACGCGCCGCCCCGTGGGGTGGCCTGCGTCGCTCCAACTGCCGGTTTCGAGGAGCACGGTGCGGAGGAGACCGATCTCCACCACCTCGCCGCCGACGCCCCGGATCTCCACCCAGTCGCCCACGCGGATGCCGTTGCGGCCCATGAGGATGAACCAGCCGAAGAAGGCCACGATGAAGTCCTTGAGCGCCACGGTCAAGCCGGCGCCCGCCAGGCCCAGGATCGTGGTGGTCTGGGCCGGCACCCCGAAGGTCGCAAAAACGATGGCGAGAGCGCATAGCACCTGGACGGACAATTTCACGACCGTCCGCAGCGTCCCGTTGCCCTTCTTGTCCCCGGGTGAAGCCCGGTGGAAGATCTGGTCAATGAGCAGGCCCGCGAGATAGGTGGCCAGTGCCAGGCCAAGGATCCACATGAGGCGGGTAAGGAAGCCGTGCAGGGCCATGTTCTGGTGCCCATCCACCAGGGTCATCCAGGTGCCGTAAACCTCCGCCAAGCCATGCTGATCCTGAATGCGGCGGCTCATGCCAGAAAGGCTGCGTTGGGCATCCCCGTACAGCCGAAGGTAGGAGACCGCGTCCTGGGCCTGCTCCCGCCCGGGGCCTCCCCCCTCCGCCGCGGATCCCTTCACCAGGTTGGAAGCCCAGTACTTCGCGGCCTCGCGATCCTCTTTCTCCTCTTTTACCCGAGCCTCAATGGTTTCACGTCGCTTGGTAAGGGCCTTCACCTTGGCCTGGGCATCCTGGCGCGCCCGGTCCAGGCGCCCGAATTTGGTTCGCTGGGCGGTCCATTCGCCCAGCCGGGCCATCAAGCTGCCCGATTGGAAGGCCGTGCCCGGTCCGGTGGCGGCCATGGCCTGCAAGGATTGCTTATCGGCAGCCTCGTGGGCCTCCTTCAGGCTTCGGATCCGGGCCTGGGGATCACCACCAACCCGCGCCAGATTGTCCGAGGCGGCCAACAGCTCGTCATGGTCCAGATCCAGCTGGGCCTTGGCGACATCCAACTGGTCCTGCACGGCGTCCTTCTGCGCCCCCCCTGCAGAATCGAACTGTCTCATGAGGCGGGCCATGATCACCTGATCGGCCTCGACGGCCGCCTGGGCCTGGGCTTTCAACGCGGAAAGCTCCTTGAGCTCAGGGGTCTGTGGCACCTGGAAGTTGGCGGCCCGCCGAAGGGCGTCCGCGAAGGCCAGGTCCACCTCATGGTTGGCCAGGCGCTCGGCCTGATGGGCCAGCTGCTGCTCTTCCTGGGTTACGGCCAGCGGCATGAGGCTGCGCGCCGTCATTAGCGGTGTCTGGTCCACCAAACGCACACGGACCGGCGGGGTGCGCCGAAGCCCACGGCTCTTGGCGGGGGCGCCCTCCGGAGGGGGCTTGGCAGGGGCGCCCTCCTGAGTCTGGACGGCGGCCACCGGATCGCGGGTCCACACCCATCCCGCCGTGGTTACGGCGGCCAGCAGCAGCAGGACGGTTGCGGGGATCCAGGTCCGGGCATTCATCTCTTCAGAGAATCACGAATGGCCCGGGAACGCAAAAACCCCGGAGGCAGGCTCCGGGGTTTTGTGATCAAAGGACCGCAAGAGACTCAGCCCTTCTTGGGGGTCTCCTTCTTCTTGCCGCAGTCGGGGCACTCCTTGCAAGAGGCCACCTTGTTCTTTTCGCAGCAGGCCATCCCGCAGGCAGGCTTCTTCGTCGTCTCAGCCTTCTTCTCTTCGGCGGCGAAGGCCACCAAGGCGAAGGAGCTTACCAGGGCGAGGGCCAGGAACTTCTTCATGAAATCCTCCGAATGGGTGGGACACGATCCCACGAGAGCACCTTACCCCAGGTGGGGGCATTCCCTCGCTTAAAATCCAGGGACATGATCACCGGGTTCAGGTTCCAAACAGGTTCTTCATCACCATGAGGGCCATGGCGGGGTTGGCCCCGAGGCGGCGCTTCATGTAGTGCACGGCGTACTTCCAATCTTCTGCGAAGGGAACATAGAGCCGCATGATCTGGCCTCGCTTGACGATCTCCTGCTGGAGCTCGGTGCGGGGAACGCCCAGCAACATCTGGAATTCATAGGCCTCCTTCGCCACGCCGCGCTTGTCGAGGTACTCGATGCAGCGGCGGATCAAGGGCTCGTCATGGGTGGCGATCTCAGGATAGTGGCCATGGTCGAGCAGGAGCTGCACGCACTCGAAGAGCTTTTCCTTCATGTCGGCCTTGTCCTGCAGGGCGACCTCCACCGGTTCCTT